>NZ_QTQF01000025.1:0-123163 GCF_003854235.1 Burkholderia sp. Bp8998 | reverse complement strand
CCGCAATTCAAGTCTGCGGACGCAATCGTGGATCGATTCGGCAGCGCTGCCTAGGTGCGGAGAATTTCGCGCTTACGCTTGTCCAACACATTCTTCCGACCGAAGTCCGAGAGACGGCACAACTCTACTTCGAGGGCAAGATTGATCAGTGGTATTCACTGCAAGACCAGGCTGGGGTGGCGTTCATCCTGAACGTCACCGACGTAAGTCAAGCGCATGAAATGCTTGAGGCACTTCCCTTGGGGAAAGCACACTTGATGGCATTCTCGCTGCTCCCAATTGGCCCACTGAAACCGTTGAGCAAGCTTTTGAATCCGCCTTCTGCCCAGTAGGAAGCGCTGGAACGTAGTGGGCGAGCGCACGGCTTTTGGCACCCCTTGAAATCCTGAAACCGTGAAGTGCAATTTACCCGGCGCAATTTCGCACTAAACGAGGACCACGATCATGTTCAAACCCGTAACGACGGCGACCCTCTTCTCCGCAGTAGCTGTGGGCATTTCCCCGTGTGGGATTGTGCCGACGTCATCCTCGTCGGCGCCGAAGGTTGAAGTCGGCGAGCTGCAGGTCAATGCCGGCATCAAGCTGCGTCATATGGTCTATCGGCCCGCCCATCCAAAGGGTACTGTACTGTTCCTGCACGGCTTCCCGGAGACGATGTATGCGTGGAAGCCGATTGCCGAATCCCTGTCCAGCGACTACGAGGTGCATGCGTTTGACTGGCCGGGCTACGGACAATCCTCGCGTCCAGGTGCCGATAGCTTCTCATACGCGCCGAAGGATTATGCCCAAGTGCTGGAAGACTATATCCGCACGTCTGGCATCGACAGTTCGAAGCTGGTGATTTATGCGACTGATATCGGGGCCTTGCCTGCGCTGCTGGCAGCATTGGAGCAACCGGATATCGCCAGGGAGATCATCGTTGGCGACTTTGCTCCATTCAACCGCCCACAGTACATGTACGAAAGCCTTCAGGGCCTGAAGTCAAAGCCTTCGTCTGACGCCGTGCGTGCCGCGATGAACAAGAACCGCGACGAAATCCTCGCAAACACATTCTTCCGCGGCATGTCGGCGGAAGAGCGCTACGCGTTGTCTCAGGAGTTCAGGGACGATATAGCGAAAGGGTGGAACGGTGATGTCACGTCGGCAGACGCATTCTTCCACTACTATTCCTGCTTCACCCGCGACCAGGACTACTTCGAAGCCAAGATGGCAAAGCTGAAAGTCCCCGTGAAGTTGGTGTGGGGCGAGCATGATATCTATATCAAGAAGGAAATGGGCGTTGAGTACGCGAACCGTAACGGTGCGAAGCTTTCGATTCTCCCAAAACTCGGCCATTATCCGCATCTGCAAGCGCCTGAACAGACGGTGAACGAAGTTCGGGCCGCGTTTAGCCCGGGCAGCAATGCTGTGAGTGACTAGAGTGACTGCGCCGTCGATGCAGCGGTGGTTTCCGATACCGCAATGCCTCGTTTGCCGTGATGCAGGTCGCGCAATACGAAAACGTGATTCAAACCGCGTTTCGCGAGGTGACTGATGGGCTTGCGGCGCGCGGCACGCCGATCAGGAGATCGAGGCCCGACAGCATGACACGTTCGCTGAACAGCGCCTGCTCGAGCTGCAGGCGCTGCATTACCGGCGCGGCGATAAGCGTCGCGTAGGAAGCCTGAGAAATGCGGCTTAAGTCGATCAATAGCGATTTGGCCGTCATCGCCGCGAGCTTCTCGCCAGCGAACATTTCAACCAGTCGCACGGCGAGGTTCAGATAGGACGTCACTGAACCACCGGAGACAATACCGTCCTGCTCTGTCAGGATCTCCCTTGCCCGCACTTCGACGTGCGGGTGGCGTCGGGCGAAGTCGGCCGCTTTGGCCCAGTGCGTCGTGGCGGCGCGGCCGTTGCCGGTGCAGTACGCGGCCAGCACGGCGCCAGCCTCCCGTTGGCGGCGTAGTGCGGAAGACAACGCGTTCAACCGCTCCCGGCCGCCGACGAATTCGTTTATATCCGAGAAAAAGAGGGCCGTTAGCAGGGTTGGCCGCGTTGAAGACATCGACGGGGTCTGCGACGCGGAAAGCCAGAATGCCATGATAGACCCAGATGCGGATCTTGATCATTTGCGCGCGCATGTCTGATATCCCTCGAATGATGGCGATACTGCCACTCCCAGATTCTGCCGTAAAGCGCGACGATCACGAAACGGAAACCGATGGCGAATGCAAGTTGCCGCGTCGCACGAACTAGTGTCCTGTTCTCAAAGTTGCATATGCAATATCACGGACGGACGTCATGTGCCCGTCTTATCAGTCGAGGAGTTTGCAATGAAAGTCGTCAAAGCCGCCGCAGTCCAGATCAGTCCCGTCCTTTACAGCCGTGAGGCAACTGTCGAGAAAGTCGTGCAGAAGATCCTCGACCTTGGCGAGAAGGGGGTGCAGTTCGCCACATTTCCGGAGACGGTGGTGCCCTACTACCCGTACTTTTCCGCGGTCCAGACGGGCATCGAGATTCTGTCGGGCAACGAGCATCTGAGGCTGCTCGAACAGGCCGTAACGGTGCCGTCCGCCGCCACAGACGCGATCGGCGAGGCGGCTCGCAAGGCGGGCATGGTGGTTTCCATCGGCGTCAATGAACGCGACGGCGGCACGCTCTACAACACGCAGTTGCTGTTCGACGCAGACGGTACGTTAATCCAGCGCCGCCGCAAGATCACGCCAACTCATTTCGAAAGGATGATCTGGGGCCAGGGCGACGGGTCGGGGCTGCGCACCGTCGACAGCAACGTCGGCCGCATTGGCCAGTTGGCTTGCTTCGAGCACAACAACCCGCTCGCGCGCTACGCGATGATCGCCGACGGCGAGCAGATCCATTCCGCCATGTATCCGGGTTCGGCCTTCGGCGAGGGATTCGCTCAACGGATGGAAATCAATATCCGCCAGCACGCGCTCGAGTCGGGCGCCTTCGTCGTGAACGCAACCGCCTGGCTCGATGCCGACCAGCAGGCGCAGATCATGAAGGACACCGGCTGCGAGATCGGCCCGATCTCGGGCGGTTGCTTCACCACGATAGTGTCGCCTGACGGCATGCTCATGGCCGAACCGCTGCGCTCGGGCGAGGGCGAAGTGATCGTCGATCTCAACTTCTCGCTGATCGACCGGCGCAAGATGCTGATGGACTCGGCGGGTCACTACAACCGGCCGGACCTGCTCAGTCTCATGATCGACCGCACACCTACCGCCCACGTTCATGAGAATAGCAGGCATTTCATTCAGGAAGACCAACCGGAAGTTGTCGCACGACCACTGAATAGTTGAGCTGGGAGGTATTCGGACGAATGCACCATCCCGCGTCTTCCGCGACGCTCCTCGTTCATGTGCGTATGCACAGTGTGCTGCTCGATAAGGGCGGCCACTTTGCAGTTTAGGAGCCGCCGCAATTGCTTGCAGAGGAGGTTCGTGCGGGCTTAAGACCGTTGCGCAAGCGGACAGCATAACTCTGCTGGCTGCCGAGCTCGACTTGAATAAAACCGCCAGTTCACTTTTGTTGGCGCGTGACGTTCGAGAGTTCGCAGGACGGAGCTGCGCCATTTAATGGCCGATCGAGGGTTCGATGGAATACAGGCCCTGAAAAATGACGCTGAGATCCGCCTGCATTGTCTGGATCGGCGGGTTGTGAATGCAGTTGATTTGATGATGCAACAAACGTTGGAACCGGGCTCAATCGCTGGCATAGCGCAAGCGATTGGAACGAGTGAACGAGAACTCAATCGGCTCTTCAGGAAGCATCTCCGCGTCGCCCCTCAACAATACTGGAGGAGCTTGCGCCTTAAGGTGCAAAATGGATGTCCGTTCGACCTCCCGACGATAAATGCTGCATCATTGGCCTTGCCCGTCATTTCAGTTGAACCGTGCGCCGACGCCTTCGATTGTCCGCTTCCTGACATCGCGTACTGCCGGAGTCGACCTCACTTCGCTCACGCATTCCTCCTATCCTCAGCGGCAGCCCCCCAGATTATCGTCACCGAAAGGATTTCCTCTTCGCAGGTTCCGAAAGCGGGGGACGTCGGCTCTTGGCGCCACCTACCGAAAAATGCTCGCTGATTTTTCCGCCGTGGCCGTGCGGCTTTTACATTCTTGATCGTCGCTTCCCCATCTGCCTGTTTTTCATTCCGCCAGGATCTGGTGCGCTGGCAACAGCTCGCTGCGCCGTCCTGGCTGGCCGCGCTCGTTGCTGGCAGGCCCGCGCCGGCGCCTGGCTGGCGGCTGTTCGAAGTGGGCTTCGACGGCGAGGAGGCCTTCCGCCGCGGCCATATCCGTGGGGCACGCTACCTGGATACCCAGCAGCTGGAACAGGCGCCGTTGTGGAACAAGGTGAGTGACGACGCACCTCGCAACCGGCCATAGCCCTTGCATTGGCTCGAAAGGCGGTTGTGGGTCGATCGGCGCCGGTCGCGCGTTGCAGGGCGGCGGCCGGCCGAGTTCGGCCAGTTGGCGACATTGCGCTGCATGCTGCGAATGGCCGTTAACAAGTCAGGCTTGGACACCCGCGGCCTGGCGGTGGCTCGCGGGTCGAAAGGCATCGATCCGATCCGACGCTCATCCATGGGTCTGCATGATCGCAGCACCGGTCGCACCAGGCGGCACACCGCTCGACAGGGTAGGCCTTCGCGGTCTCATCCATGCGATCGGTGCGGCCGTTCTAGAGCACGCTCTGCTCGGCACGGTATGCGCCATCGACGAGGAGCAATCGTACCGTAGTCACTCGGGCAATCCGGCCAGCCGCAGCCCCTCCGCAAACTGGGTCAGGTCTTCTGGGCGACCGATCGGAAGCCAGTCCTTGAGATTGGAGACGCGGAGTGACGGATCGAGCGTGCGCAGGCGCTGCATCGCCTCCTTCGCTTTGTCCATGCGTCCAGCGCGCGCATGACTTGCCGCCAGAACGCCGACCGGGGCAAGGAAACTTGGTAGATTCCATTTGGCCCTTTCGGCCCAATCCGAAGCGGAGTCGAAGCGTCCTGCAAAGAAATGTGCCAGCGCCATCCCAGCCTGCATCCTGAACATTTCTGGATCCAATGGACTCAAGCGAATGGCACGCGCCAGATACTTAATCGCAACGTCTGTTTCACCGCGACAAGCGTACAGGCACCCACACAGGGACCATGCAGGGGCGTGGTTCGGATTGAGCAGCAAAGCTCTGTCGAACAGCGCGATACCGCCGTCGAGGTCGCCGGTGAGATGCCCGAGTGCATGAGCTCCTCTCGTGAGCGCCACAGCATCGTCCCGGCCAAGCTCCACCGCCAGTCGCGCCAGGCGAGTGCCCTCGGCAATCTCCCGGGGAGGATCGGTCATCCAGCCATTCATCTTGCGCCAGAAATAGCACCAGGCCGCCATGCCATAGGCCGATGCGAAATCCGGATCGAGCTCGGTGGCCTTGTAGAACAAGGGCAGCGCCGCCTCGATTGATTCGCGCGTTCCGCTGTGCAAGTGCGCGGCGCCGCGAAGGTAATAGTCGTAGGCGCACAGGTTCTCCGTCGGCTTGCGCTTGGCACGCTCGATTTCCGCCCGCTCGAGCTGCGGCGCGATGGCGCCGACGACGCTTTCCGCAACCTGGTCCTGCAGTTCGAAGATGTCGTCCAGCGTGCCTTCGAAGCGCTCCGCCCACAGATGTGCCCCGATCCTGGCATCGATGAGCTGCCCTGTGATGCGCACCTTGTTGCCAGTCTTGCGCACGCTACCTTCCAGCACGTAGCGCACGCCAAGCTCGCGGCCGACGTCCTTCACCTCGACTGCGCGGCCCTTGTAGGTGAAGCTCGAGTCGCTCGCGATGACGAACAGCCAGCGTATGCGCGATAGCGCAGCGATGATGTCCTCCACTACGCCGTCGGCGAAATACTCCTGCTCGGGATCGCCGCTCAGGTTCTGGAAGGGCAATACGGTAATGGAGGGTTTACCCGGAAGGAGGAGCGCGGACGGCGGCTCCCTCAATTCTCTGGAGATGTGTTCGTCGATCTCGCCGACGAAGCGGAAACCCTTGCGGGCGACAGTCCTGACCAAGCGCTGTTCCCCGCCGGTGTCGCCGATGGCCTTGCGGACCGCATTGATGTGGCTGGTGATCGTCGATTCCGAGACGATTCGGCCGCGCCATACCGCCTGCAGCAGGTCGTCCTTGCTGACGACACGGTCGCGGTTCCTGACAAGATGCAGGAGCAGATCGAAGACTTGCGGCCCGACAGGTACGACTTTCGCGCGATGCGAAAGCTCCCGGCGTTCCGGGTCGATCACGTAGTCTCCAAACTCGAACTTCACTTGACATCCCGTGGCCGATTCGGCTCCCAGGGGGTAACTGGCGAATTCCGTCCATGGATGATACTGCAACCGGAGGTGAGAGCATCTCATCCCGATCGGGCAACGCTTGGACGAATAATCAAGCTCTCCTGCAGAGAAATTCAAGGCGAAGGCAAGGACTTCCCCGGAGCGCGCAGGCAATCTCCATACATATCGACGACAACGGTTTGCGGTCGAGAAACGGAGAGAAAACATGAAAATAGTCGTCATCGGGTGCACCGGCCTCATCGGAACGATGCTTGTGGAGGACCTTCGCAAGCGCGGCCATGACGTGCTCGCAGCCGCCCCTGACACCGGCGACAACACTAGCACCCACGAGGGTTTGGCCAAAGCGCTCGACGGTGCCGAGGTCGTCATCGATGCGGCGAACGCGCCAGCATGGGAAGACAAGGCGGCCATCGAGTTGCTCGAGACATCGGGCCGCAACCTGCTGGCTGCGGGCGCTGCCGCCGGCGTACGCCACCATGTGGCCCTGTCGATCGTTGGTAGCGAACGGCTTACCGACTGCGGCTATTTCCGGGCGAAGGTCGCGCAGGAGGGCCTCATCAAGGCATCCGGCATTCCATACACCATCGTGCGTGCGACGCAGTTCTACGAGTCTGTCGGCGACATTGCCCAGTCGGCTGCCCAGTTGGCCATCTTGGGCAAGGAGATTCGCTTGTCGCCGGCGCTGACCCAGCCGATCGCGTCAGCGGACGTGGCAGCGGCGCTTGCCGAGGTCGCAGTCGCGCCGCCGGTCAACGGCACGGTCGAAGTCGCCGGTCCGGAGGCGATGCCACTGGACGAACTGGTCAGGCGCTTCCTGCGGGCGACGCAGGATACGCGCAAGGTCGTGCCGGACATCCACGCGCGCTACTTCGGTGGCCTCCTCTCAGATCGGACGCTCACGCCCGGGGAGAACCCTCGCATCGGCGCGATGCGGTTCGAGGACTGGCTCGATCGCTACAAGGCTCAGTCCTGCTTCGCCATGCAGTCCCCTCTTTTGGCGACTGCCGCTGCGGACAAATCGGACGCGCTTGCATCGAGTTTCGCGACGAGCTATCCCGGAGTCGTCGCCTTCATCACCGTTGTGGCCGAAGGCGGCTTTTGCAAGGCTGCTGACCGGCTCGGGATCACTCGTTCCGCGGTCAGCCGCGTCATCCAGAAACTGGAGGCGCAGGTCGGCTTGCGTCTGTTGAGTCGGACGACGCGCAGCATTTCGCTCACGCGCGAAGGCGAGATCTTCCATGCCCGCTGCCAGCCCAGCGTCGCTCTCATCAAGGAGGCGATGGAAGACATGCGCGATCTGCGCGACGGTCCGCCGCGAGGACGCCTGCGGGTCTCCGCTTCCGTGGGCTTCGGCCGCAAAGTGGTTGCGCCGCTGCTGTGGGGCTTCCAGGAGAAGTACCCCGACATCGAGATCGAGCTGCACCTGAGCTGCGTCGCGAGCGACTTCACGTCGGACCGCATCGACGTCTCGTTTCTCAACGGGCGCCTGGCCGACAGCCAGATCGTCGCAAAAAAGATCGTCCCGATGCAGACTTTGGTATGCGCCTCGCCCGAGTATGCCGTAAGGCGCGGTATGCCCGAGTCACCGGACGCGGTGATGCAGCACGACTGCATCAACGTCCGTCTGCCATCGGGCCGCGTCTACGAATGGGAGTTCAAGGTGGAGGGGGGGGCGCGCAAGCTGACTCCGCCATCGCGCCTCATGTTCAACGATGTCGGGCTAGTGCTGGAGGCCGTCCTCCAAGGCAAAGGTATCGCTCAGTTGGGAGGGTACCTGATCTCCGATCTGCTGCGCGAGGGGAAACTGGTTTACTCCATGCCACAGTACGCACCCGATGACCGCGGCCACTACATCTGCTACTTGAGTCGTCAGCATCTGCCGTCGCGTATCCGCGTGTTCGTCGATCACATGACGACAGCAATCCGGGCGCTGGACCTTCAATGCGCGGGTGCTTTTTCACCAACGCGTGATGATCGACAGGCCGCCTCGGCGCCATTGGTGCCCCTGCCGGGTCAATAGACTTGGCAGGACGACTGACAACGCGACTTCAACGACCGGCTGCGCCACGAGTAGACGACGCCAGGGCCAAGATCTCTGCCCGGCGGACCCACCAGAACGAGAGTCGACCCCACTCTGCGCTGGACTGGGCCACCCCCACCGAATTCGCCCGCCGATACAGCCTGCAGGTCACATCGGCGATCCTTCCGGGGACCGGGTCAGCGTCCCTGGCTGCTTAGGATGGCATACAGTCAAAGCGGCTTGGTCGACAAATGCTTGCCGTCAAGGGTAGTCACCGCACGGTGACCGCCTTCCGGATCCGGTACGTTCTGGATGTCCAGCTTGAAGTTGATAGTGACCCGGGCCTGTTTCAGAGGGATCAGCGGTAGTCCCTGGATAGTGGTCCAGTAGACGTTGAAGGACACAAGCGCCTTGACATGTGGCATAAGTACGGCCGACAGGATGTTTTCCAGCAGTCTCGGCGCGACCTGCGGCCGGGCTCCGGCGCGGCAACGAGCTCCAGCGTCTGCACGTGCGACGCCCCGCGCCTATCGGCAGGATGGTCGTGTGACTGTGGCGAGCTTGCCGACAGTCTGGCCGCCACCCGCGCGGCAGACCAGGTCGACGTGGACATGTGAGTACGGGTTAAGAAGGCTCGTCCATACCGCACGGCAAAGCGCAGCGGGGTCGGACAGGCACTCGTCGCTGGGAGCGGAGACGATGAGCGGACAATGGACGGGGCACTCATGAAAGCATCCTTGCGCCGGGTGTATCCAACGGACGGCGAGCGCTGTAGACGTATTGGAGTTCGGCCACTGCGAAAGTGGCGAGGATCAAGGAAACGTTCGGCACGTGACAATCTGTCAGTTGGGAGATTGCGGTAAGACGTTGGTATGTTGGCCGAAGCGCAGGAGCATTGCGTAGCCGCAGACAACGGCCACGAGGGCGAATGCGGTGTGCACCGCGCCAAGGGAGGACAGTTTAAGCATTGTGACCATCGCTTCAAGTGATCCACTTCATTGAAGCGCATAAGCGTGCGCACTCTGCCCCGCCTTTCACGGGCGCGTTGGGCAACTTGCAGCACCAACGCGCCCGGTGCCTGACTAGCGGTTCTTCAGCGCCTCGGCAACTCCTGCGCCATAGGCGGGATCGGCCATCGTGCAATTGCGGATATGCCGCTGCTGCACGTCCTCGCTCGCGCCGCCGAGCGAGCGCGCCGTGTTGTCGAAGAGCTGCAGCTTCTGCTCGGGCGACATCAGTCGGAACAGCGCCCCCGGCTGCGAGTAGTAGTCCTCGTCCGCGCGATGGTCCCAGTGCGCGGCTGCGCCCGAGAGCACCAGCGGCGGCTCCGCCAGCCGCGGGCTATCGGCCCACTCGCCGCGGCTGTTTGGCACGATGCCGGGTAGCCCGCCCTGGTTGCCGTCCACACGCATCGCGCCGTCGCGGTGATAGCTGTGCACCGGGCAGCGCGGGGCGTTCACCGGGATCTGGTGCGCGTTCACGCCCAGCCGGTAGCGGACCGCGTCGCCGTAGCTGAAGAGCCGCCCCTGTAGCATCTTGTCCGGCGAGAAGCCAATGCCCGGCACGATGTTGGCGGGCGAGAACGCTGCCTGCTCCACATCGGCGAAGAAGTTGTCGGGGTTGCGATTGAGCTCCAGCACACCCACCTCGACGAGTGGGTAGTCGCCGTGCGGCCAGACCTTGGTCAGGTCGAAGGGATTAAACGGGCAGACCTGCGCCTGCTGCTCGGTCATCACCTGGATGCACAACGTCCAGCGCGGGAAGTCGCCGCCATCGATCGCCTCGAGCAGGTCGCGCTGCGCGCTCTCGCGGTCGTTGGCGACGATCGCGGCGGCCTGTGCGTCGGTGAGGTTACGGATGCCTTGCCGGCTGCGCAGGTGAAACTTCACCCAGTGCCGTTCGTTATCCTCACTGATGAGGCTAAACGTGTGACTGCCGAAACCGTGCATGTGGCGATACCCATCGGGCAGGCCGCGATCGCTCATCACGATGGTCACCTGATGCAACGCCTCAGGTAGCAGCGTCCAGAAGTCCCAGTTGTTCTGGGCGCTGCGCAGGTTGCTGCGCGGGTCGCGCTTGACGGCGTGGTTCAGGTCGGGAAATCGCAGCGGGTCGCGCAGGAAGAACACAGGCGTGTTGTTGCCCACCAGGTCCCAATTGCCTTCCTCGGTATAGAACTTCACCGCAAAGCCGCGGATGTCTCGCTCGGCATCCGCCGCGCCTCGCTCGCCGGCCACCGTGGAGAAGCGCACGAAGACGTCCGTCTTCTTGCCGATGCCGGAAAAGAGCCTGGCCTTCGAGAACGCTGTGACGTCGTGCGTCACCGTGAAGTGGCCAAAGGCGCCGGAGCCCTTGGCGTGCATGCGCCGTTCGGGGATCACCTCGCGGTCGAAGTGGGCGAGCTTCTCAAGCAGCCAGATGTCCTGCAACAGCGCGGGGCCGCGCGCACCGGCGGTCTCGATGTTGACGTTGTCGACAACGGGGGTGCCGTTGGCAAAAGTGAGTTTGGTCATGGCAATGTGGGCAAGAAGAAGGGTTCAGCGGAGCGTCTTCAGCAGGGGGGACTGGAAGTCCAGAGTGGGGAGTCGCGTCGATGGCCTCCACCCCAAGGGTGGACCGGCCATCGACGGTGCTGGCTGATTCGGACCCAATCAGGCCTTGATAAAAGCCAGCAGGTCCGCGTTGATGACGTCCGCATGTGTGGTCGGCATGCCATGCGGGAAGCCCTTGTAGGTCTTCAGCGTGCCGTTCCTCAGCAGCATGGCCGACAGTGGCGCGGAATCGCCGTAGGGAACGATCTGGTCGTCGTCACCGTGCATCACCAGCACCGGCAGTCCGATCTTCTTCAAGTCATCGGTGAAGTCGGTCTGCGAGAACGCGACGACGCCGTCGTAATGCGCCTTGGCGCTGCCCATCATCCCCTGGCGCCACCAGTTCTGGATGATGCCTTCCTGCGGCTTCACGCCGGGCCGGTTGAAGCCGTAGAACGGCCCGGCGGGAATGTCGCGGTAGAACTGCGCCCGGTTCGTGGCCGTCTGCCGTTGCAGGCCGTCGAACACGTCCTTCGGCAGGCCGTCGGGATTCGACGCGGTCTTGACCATCAGCGGCGGCACGGCGTTAACGAGGCAGGCCTTCGCGGCTCGCTTCTCGCCGTGGCGAGCCAGATAGCGCACGACCTCGCCGCCGCCGGTGGAGTGGCCGACGTGGATCGCGCCCTTGAGGTCGAGATGGTTCACGACCGCGGCGAGGTCGTCGGCGTAGTGATCCATGTCGTGGCCGTTCCAGACTTGCGCCGAGCGGCCATGCCCGCGCCGATCGTGCGCGACGACACGATAGCCCTTGGAGAGGAAGAACATCATCTGCGCGTCCCAATCGTCGGAGCTAAGAGGCCATCCGTGCGAGAAGACGATCGGGGTGCCATTGGAGGGACCCAAATCCTTGTAGAAGATCTGGACCCCGTCTTTGGTAGTGATATAGCTCATGGGTGGATTTCCTTCCGGAGTTTCGGCGCCATTCGGCGCAGTAGGAGCAGCGGACGCTGCGAATGGCAAAGCCACTGCTGCTGCAGTGCCTGCCCCGATGACCAAAAACTGACGGCGCGTGACGCCAGCGACGCTAGGCTGTATTGGCGCGGGATCAATCTTCATGGGTATAGACCTGAGTGGAGACGCGATCAGTCTAGTCACGGTCTCCTCGCCGTGCGATATGCATCACGTGCAATTCGATGTTGCAGGTGCTTCACCAATGTTGCGGCAACGCATCCAGCGCGTGCCGCTGGGTCGTTCACCGAGCTCAGCCATCCGCACGACAGGATCTTCAAATGCGCCGGCTCATTCTTGATGAACTCTCGCTGAACGCGATTGGTGCGTAGCGATTGACAGAACTATCCGCACCCGGCCCCTAGTTCAGGCAGGCATTTGCTTCTAGATTTCAATGCATCACGTCAGCATCGATGCATCGGCTCGAGGGCCATGCGGCGTGTTCGTTGTCCACCCCAGTCACAGGAACCAACATGACCCAACACAGCAACTACCAACAGCAGAACAACCGGCGTCGTACACCGATCCGAGCGAGCGCGCCATGCCCGTTCCCACGATGACATTCGATCTGGAACGCACCGCCATGGTCGAGAAACACGCCGTCAGTCAGCTCATCCAGGAAACCTCATGACTCAATTTCCTACTTACGTTCAGTAGTCCAGATAACGGACCACGAAGCGCATGGAGTTCAGCCCGCTATTTCAGAAGATCACGATCGAAGGGCCTATTCGCGAGAACGCGTGCACACCCAATACAACTAGCAGGAGCTGCCGATCCTCACCTGCCTCGTGGGGACGATCAACAACTGGTACCCCGTAAACGTTGCGTCCTGTATCGCCCGGCTCGTCTGACAAGGAGTTCGGGTAGCCGCAGTGAGCTTTCCAGGCGGCGATGAAACCTGGCGGCTGTGACGATCACTCCGTCTATTCCCGATTCTGGAAGTTGCTTTAGCGAACGCGCGCTTCGGACCCCGTGACAGTGCGTCTGCCGCACCTGCTAGCGTTCCCGCGCAGCCAACCGGAGAATTATTATGTGCGAATCCTCAAAATTTCATGGCCGCCGTACCTTCTTCAAGGGCATGGCTGCCGCCGCGGCAGTGGCCTCCACGCAACTACCCTCGCTGGCCAACTCAGCGCCCGCCGGTGGCGGTGCCAAGTACGCGGATCCGGCCAAACCGGCACTGCCCAAGACGGGCATGAAGCTTGACCTCACCCGTACTGCGTTAGTCGTGATCGATCCGCAGATTGACTTCATGAGCCCGAAGGGCAAGGCGTGGCCGGTGGTCGGCGAAAGCGTGACCGAACAGAATATGGTGCCGAACCTGGTGCGACTGTTTCAGGCGTCCAAGAAGGCCGGAATTGCGATAGCGATTTCCCCCCATTACTACTATCCGCAGGACCATCGGTGGCAGTTCCAGGGTGGGGCGGAGATATTTCAGCACAACCTCGGCCTGTTCGACCGTCCGAGTGCGCTCTCGCTTGAAGGCTTCCGCGGGTCAGGCTCGGACTTCCTTCCGGAGTTCAAACCGTACATCGAGGATGACAAGACAATCATCTGCTCGCCGCACAAGCTCTATGGCCCCCAGGTCAACGACCTGAAGCTCCAACTGGGCAAGCAGCGCGTGGAGCAGGTCATTCTGACGGGCATGCTGGCAAACCTGTGCGTGGAGTCACATCTGCGCGATCTGCTCGAGAATGGCTTCGAGGTGGCAGTCGTGCGTGACGCCGTAGCAGGACCGAAGCTGCCGGAAGGCGATGGCTATGGCGCTGCGCTAGTCAATTATCGCTTCATCGCCGATGCGGTCTGGACCACAGACGATACGGTAAAGATGCTAGAAGGTAAGTCGGTCTGAAGCATTCCCAGCCTAGGCGCCCCCGGGTCATGGATGTCGGGGGTGCACGATCTGAGCATAAAGCGCAGGCATATTTTCGAGGCTACCTCGATGGCAGTATGTTGCGAGCCGGTTAGCGCATTCGATATCGGCCAGCTCCGATTGCGCATACCGCTCACGCCAACGCGAGACCTGCACGCGGTTCGGTGACCGCCTGAGGCGCTGTCGTGCCTTGGCGTTCGGGTGCGCTGTTCGGCATCGGCGTGAGCAACTCGTTTGGGCTGCTCACGGTGATTGGCTTCTACGCGACCGGAACCGATAGAGCTCAGATCATCCATTTTGCACATCGAGTTCCCATACAACCCAACGGGCGACATCATGCAAGAACTGATCGAAAGTTTCCCGAAGCTCCAGTGCGAAGAGTTTGGCAGAAGTGCAGCGTGCCCCGTCGCGTATCATCACGTGAAACTTGACGCCGCTACCTTCCGAAAACTGCGTCGCCTAGCTCCTGTCCTAGATGACGTGCTTAATGCCGGCGAAGTCGAGCACGCCGACCAGGCCGTGAATCTTGCTGCCCTAGCGGCCCTGTGCTCACAGCTGTTTGACGCATATCGCGGCAGTTCGGTGACCGCCTGATCGTCAACGATGATGTCTTCGAATGGGGACACCTGCGGCAAAGCGCGGCCGTGTTCGGTCCGGGCGACTTGGGTGAGACGCTGTCGCGCCTTGGCGTTCGGGTGCGCTGTTCGGCATCGGCGTGAGCAACTCGTTTGGGATGCTCACGGTGATTGGCATCTACGCGACCAGAACCGATAGAGCTCAGATCATCCATTTCGCACATCGAGTACACAACCAAACGGGCTATATCATGCAAGATATGATAAGGTATCCTGAAGTTACAGCGCGAAGAGTTTCTCAAGCGCACGGAGTTGTTTAAGCAGCTTGCAACCACTCAGAATCCGCGAACGTTGTTCGTCGCCTGCTCAGACAGCCATGTAGTGCCGGAGCTGCTGACACAGCAAGAGCCAGGCGAGTCGTTCGTCATTCGCAACGCCGGCAACATAGTTCCGGCTTACGGCATGCAGCAAGGTGGCGTGTCAGCCAGCATCGAATACGCAGTCGCAGGCCTGAACGAAACTGACGTCGTCATCGGTGGATACTCCGACTGTGGTGCAATGACTGCCGTCGCCACATGCAAGTGCCTGGACCGTATGCCTGCGGTGGCGGGTTGGTTGAGTCATGCCGATGCCGCGAAAGCGGTGAATGAGGCTCGGCAGCACACATCCGACCGCGCACGCGTCGATTCCATGGTCCGCGAGAACGGTCCGGCCTGGACATCAGGGATCTGGCGGCCTACTACGCCGACTTTCAAAACAGGGCAGTCCGCTTGCGGAAACGCGAGAAGAGCTGGCCCTTGTATAGAGGGTGATGCCGTGCGTGACGCTGGATGTGCCCCAGGCACCCGTACCTTGCCATACGACGAATAAGCGGCGCCGCACCCAAAACCGCAGGCAACATGGCGAGCCGAGAATTCCCGAGGATTTCAGCCAGTGTTGAAGGAAAAAACCACTTTCCACAAACGGAATGCTTGATATATCCGCAGCAATAACAAGAGATTTTTAGCGAATGTCTCAAATTCGTCCAGAATCAGCCTTTCGGCGTGCGCAGTCGAACGGCGCAGTGGGTCGGCAAGCGACGTCCACGGAAATTCACGAAGAACCAAAAAAAATGGCGCCGCAGGCATTCAGCCCGCGGCGCCATTGCGTGTCGCCGCGACGGGTACGACCCGCCGCGGCGCGACAGCATGCTTAGATCTGCACGGTGTCGGCGACTTCCTTGAAGTCTTCGATCTGGTCGAAGTTCATGTACTTGTAGATCTTGTCGCCATTGGCACTGAGCACGCCCATGTCGGCCATGTACTCGTCCTTGGTCGGGATCTTGCCCAGACGCGAGCAGATCGCTGCCAGTTCCGCCGAACCGAGGTACACGTTCGTGTTCTTGCCCAGGCGGTTCGGGAAGTTGCGGGTCGACGTCGACATCACCGTCGCGCCTTCGCGCACCTGTGCCTGGTTGCCCATGCACAGCGAACAGCCCGGCATTTCGGTGCGGGCGCCGGCCGTGCCGAACACGCCGTAGTGGCCTTCTTCCGTCAGCTGCTTCTGGTCCATCTTGGTCGGCGGCGCGACCCACAGCTTGACCGGGATGTCGCGCTTGCCTTCCAGCAGCTTCGACGCGGCGCGGAAGTGACCGATGTTGGTCATGCACGAGCCGATGAACACTTCGTCGATCGTGGCACCCGCGACGTCGGACAGCGTCTTCACGTCGTCCGGGTCGTTCGGGCAGGCGACGATCGGCTCGTGGATGTCGGCCAGGTCGATCTCGATGACGGCTGCGTATTCGGCGTCGGCATCCGGCGACAGCAGTTGCGGGTCGGCCAGCCACTGCTCCATCGCCGCGATACGGCGCTGCAGGCTGCGCGGATCCTGGTAGCCCTGCGCGATCATCCACTTCAGCAGCGTGATGTTGCTGTTCAGGTACTCGATGATCGGTTCCTTGTTCAGGTGCACCGTGCAACCGGCTGCCGAACGCTCGGCCGACGCATCCGACAGTTCGAACGCTTGCTCGACCTTCAGGTCGGGCAGGCCTTCGATTTCGAGGATGCGGCCCGAGAAGATGTTCTTCTTGCCTTGCTTGGCGACCGTCAGCATGCCCTGCTTGATCGCGTACAGCGGAATCGCGTTGACCAGGTCACGCAGCGTGACGCCCGGCTGCATCGTGCCCTTGAAGCGGACCAGCACCGATTCCGGCATGTCCAGCGGCATCGTGCCGGTGGCGGCCGCGAATGCGACCAGGCCCGAGCCTGCCGGGAAGCTGATGCCGATCGGGAAGCGCGTGTGCGAGTCGCCGCCGGTGCCGACGGTGTCGGGCAGCAGCATGCGGTTCAGCCACGAGTGGATCACGCCGTCGCCCGGACGCAGCGCGATGCCGCCGCGGGTGCTGATGAAGTTCGGCAGCGTCTGGTGCGTCTTCACGTCGACCGGCTTCGGATAAGCGGCGGTGTGGCAGAACGACTGCATCACGAGGTCGGCCGAGAAGCCGAGGCACGCCAGATCCTTCAGTTCGTCGCGGGTCATCGGGCCCGTGGTGTCCTGCGAGCCGACCGAGGTCATCTTCGGTTCGCAGTACGTGCCCGGACGCACGCCCTGGCCTTCCGGCAAACCGCATGCGCGGCCGACCATCTTCTGCGCGAGCGAGAAGCCCTTGCCGCTGTCGGCCGGCTGGTGCGGCAGGCGGAACAGCGTCGACGGTGCGAGGCCCAGCGCTTCACGCGCCTTCGCGGTCAGGCCGCGGCCGATGATCAGCGGAATGCGGCCGCCGGCGCGCACTTCGTCGAACAGCACATCGGACTTGACCTGGAATTCGGCGATCACGTTGCCGTCCTTCAGCGCCTTGCCGTCGTACGGGCGCAGTTCGACCACGTCGCCCATTTCCATCTGCGACACGTCGAGCTCGATCGGCAGCGCGCCGGCATCTTCCATCGTGTTGTAGAAGATCGGGGCGATCTTGCCGCCGAGGCACACGCCGCCGAAACGCTTGTTCGGAACGAACGGGATGTCTTCGCCGGTGAACCACAGCACCGAGTTGGTGGCCGACTTGCGCGAGGAGCCGGTGCCGACCACGTCGCCGACGTAGGCGACCAGGTGGCCCTTTTCCTTCAGCGATTCGATGAACTTGACCGGGCCGCGCTTGCCGTCTTCTTCCGGCGTGATGCCGGGGCGCGCGTTCTTCAGCATCGCCAGCGCGTGCATCGGGATGTCCGGGCGGGTGGTGGCGTCCGGCGCCGGCGACAGGTCGTCGGTGTTGGTTTCGCCCGTGACCTTGAACACGGTGATGGTCAGGCTTTCCGGCACTTCCGGACGGCTGGTGAACCATTCGGCGTCGGCCCAGCTCTGCAGTACGGCCTTCGCGTGCGCGTTGCCCTTGTCGGCGAGTTCCTTCACGTCATGGAACTGGTCGAACATCAGCAGGGTTTTCTTCAGCGCGTCGGCAGCGACAGCCGCGACGGCGTCGTCGGACAGCAGTTCGATCAGCGGCTGGATGTTGTAGCCGCCCAGCATCGTGCCGAGCAGTTCGGTCGCGCGCTCGCGCGAGATCAGCGGGCAGGCCGTTTCGCCCTTCGCGACGGCGGCCAGGAAGCCGGCCTTCACGCGGGCGGCTTCATCCACGCCGGCGGGGACGCGGTGGGTGATCAGGTCGACCAGCGTCTGCTCTTCGCCGGCGGGCGGGTTCGCCAGCAGTTCCACCAGCTCGGCGGTTTGCTGAGCCGTCAGCGGCAGGGGGGGGATACCGAGCGCGGCGCGGGCGGCCACGTGAGCACGAAAGTTTTCTAGCATGGGGGGACCTGCTGAGATTGCGTTTCAGGGGAAGGGCTTTCCAGGCACGCCGAGGCTGCTGTTCCGGACACTGCTTCACTGCTTTGAGCGGGATTCTAATCCCAATATGGTGAAGCGTCAAATGTCTTATGTCTTATATAAGAGTTGACGATCCGGCGTCGGACGACGGGGATGCGCCGGGCGGCGCAGCTGACGGGCTGAACGCGCGCGTGGGCCGGAGCCTCGGCGCAGCGGGCTGCGCGGGCGTGTTCGGTGCCCGGGCGTGGTGAGGCGGAATGGTCGACGATCCGGAAAGCCCGTCACTCCGGAATGGACGGCGCATCGGTGCCGACTTTCATCTCCACGAGGCTGCGGCGCAGCGCATCCACGTTTTCCGCGCCGTTCAGCGTGCTGAACCGCTGTTGCGCTTCACGCCACAGCGGTGCGGCACGTTCGAACAGGCTGGTGCCTTCCGGCGTGAGTTCGACGATGCGGATCCGACCGTCTTCCGGGGACGGCCGCATCGTGACGAAGCCGTCCCGTTCCAGCACGCCGATCATCTTTCCCATCGCCGTGCGCTCGATGTCGAGGCGCTCGGCCAGCACGTTGACCGACGCGCTCTCGCGCTCGTTCAACGTCGCGAGGATCAGGAACTGCGTGATGCGCAGGCCGGACGGCTGGAGATGCGCATCGTAAAGACGCGAGATCTGACGGGCGGCCTTCCTCACCGTAAAGCAATTGCATTGATCCACACCGATGGGTTGGCTTTTCGCCCGCATTTCTCTTCTCCTTGACGTCGGCCGATTGCCGGGTTCAAGCGCATTGTCACGCAAAAGCGCCGCGATACTTCTCGATGAACGCCGGCACCGACAGCGCCGGGGTGCCCGTGATCTTCTCGACGACATCGTTGGTGCCCCGGAAGACGCCGTCCCGATAGTGCTGCGCGACTTCGACGAGGTGCTGCACGAGGAACGGAGGGAACTTGTACAGTTGCTCCATCTTTTCCTTGAACTCCGCGATCGAAGTCGGCGCATATTCGATCCTGATGCCGAGCACGTCGCTCATCAGCGCGGCGATCTCCGTGTGGTTCAGTTCCACCGGGCCGTGCAGCGTGTAGGTCTGGCCGCCGTGGCCGGCCGGGTTCGCCAGCAGGTGGGCGATGACCCGGCCCTGGTCGTCCGCGCTGATCGGCGCGTGGCGTCCGTCCTCGAACGGAAACGTGATCTTCTGCGTGGCCCGGATTTCCTGGGCGAAGTGCGGATACACGAGCCAGTCCGCGAAGAAGGTGGGGCGCAGGTGCGTGGTCGGGACGCCCGACCAGTCGAACACGCGCTCGGACACCCAGTGATCCTGCGCCGCGTGGCTGGTCGATTCCCGCCGTGCCGAAATCTGCGACATGTTGACGATCGCGCCGACGCCGGCTTCCTTCGCGGCCTGCGCGAAATAGGCCGCGGCGCCGAGAATGCCCGGCGCGATCGGATGCAGGAAGTAGGCGGCGCTGACGCCTTCCATCGCGGCGCGGATCGCGTCGATGTCGGTGAAATCGCCGATGGCGATGTCGACGCCGCGTGCGCGCAGGGCGGCTGCGCGGTCATCGTCCGAGCGCACGTAGGCGCGCACGCGCTTGCCCATCTGCAGCAGTTCGTCGATGGCTGCGCCGCCGGTGCGGCCGGTCGCGCCGCTGACAAGAATCGAAGTTGCGTTCATGGCTGAATCCCTCTGTGAAATTAAGAGCATATGCTCCTGTCCGTCAATATAGGAGCATATGCTCGTATGTGCAAGTGTTTAATTCGGGGCGGTACCAGTACGGCGATGGTCGAGCCGTTTCGGCGAGTGGGGGCGCCCGGAGCGGTGCGCCGCTAAAACGCCGCCATGCCCCGGACGACGCCGGGCCGCGCACCGACCCGCGCGTACCACGTGTGGAGGAGGGGCAGCGCGGACCAGTCGAGATCCTGCGTTACCGCGAACACGCTCGTGTATGCGGCGATGTCCGCGAGCGTGAACATATCGCCGGCGATATACGGACTGTCGGTCAGGAATCGCTCGGCCTGAACGAGCGCGTCGAGCGAGCGACCGGCCAGCAACCGGGCGCCCGATTCGTCGCCTTGCTGCGCAAGCGCGAAAGCGCTGCCGTTCGGTGCGATCACTTCCGTGACGAAATAGAACAGGCGATCGAGGAACACGGCCGACTGCCGGCCTTGCTCGGGCGTCAGGCGCTCCCGGGACCGACTCGCCGCATGGAACATGATCGCGTTCGATTGGGTGAGGACCAGGTCGGGGCCGGGTTCGCCGTCTTCCACCATGACGGGCACGAGGCCACGCGGGTTGAGCGCCCGGAACGCGGCGGACTTGTGCGCGCCCGCCTTCAGGTCCACCTGGCTCACCGAATACGCAATGCCGGCCTCCGCCAGCGCAATGGCTGCCCTGCGGCAATTGCCTGTTCGTGCTCCATAAAGACGGGTTGCCATGAGCGGTCTCCGGTTGCGCTTCAGGGCCGGCCGTGGTTCCGTGCGGATCTGTCGCCCGGCGGACAGGCGTCGCTCAGTTTCGCACGTCGGTCGCAGTGTGTGAACGATTCAATTCCCGGCGCGTGATGCACGTGGATCGGCGAGCACGCTGCATCGGGATCGCTCGTCACCCGCCCGTCACCGGCGGAAAGAACGCCACCTCGCTATCCTCGCGCACGACGAACCCGCCGGTCACCATCTCGAGGTTCACGGCCGCCCGCACGGGCCGGTCGATCCGCAGCGCGTCTCCACTGCGCGCGTCGCGTGCGGCGAGCATGCCGCGCAGCGCGTCGACGGTGACTTCATGCGCATCGATCTCGACGACTTCCTCGTCGGTATGCAGCTGTTCGCGAATGCTCGCGAAGTATTTGATCGTCAGTTTCATTGGCATGTCCCAAGCGAAATCGGCGGAATCGGTGAAATCGGCAACGCATGGGCCGGCACGTTCAACCCCATCGCCGCATCGCCTGATCGTCATGCGCCTTCGGCTCGACCCAGCCGGCCACGCCGTCATGCCGGATCTCCTTCTTCCAGAACGGCGCATGGGTCTTCAGGAAGTCCATGATGAACTCGCACGCATCGAACGCCGACGCGCGATGCGCGGCGGCCACCACGACGATCACGACCGGCTGGCCGAGCGGAATGCGCCCGACGCGATGGACGATCCTGACCGCCTCGAGCCGCCAGCGCGCGCTGGCTTCCTCGACGATGCTCCATAGCGCCTGCTCGGTCATCGTCGGATAGTGCTCGACTTCGAGCGCGATCACGTCGTCGACGTCGCCTTCGTTGCGCACGACGCCGAGGAAATTCACGACCGCGCCGACATTCGGATTGCGAACGATCGGTGCGATCTCGGTGCCGGCGTCGATCGCCGCATACTGCACGCGCACCTCGAAGCCGGCGGCAATCGCCGGCGGCGGCTCGGCGTGCGGGTCGGCGGGTTCGGAATGGGTGCCGTCACGCGACGGATCGTCTGGCGACGTGGCACGGGATTCGGTGAAAGTCATGACGGTTCTCCATTAAGCGGTGCGCGCCGCTTCGCGCGGCAGCCGTCAGCCGCCGACGAGCGACATGCGCACGGTCGGATAGGTCTTGCCCGACGGCCGGGCCGCGCGCGTGGCCCGCCGCTCGGAATAGCGGTCGTCGCGCCGCGTCCAGCGCGCTCGCACGGCGTCGGCGAGGTGGTCGATCGATGCGCGATCGTCGAGCCACGGCCGCAGGTCGGTACCCTGCGTCGCGAACAGGCACGTATAGAGCTGGCCGTCGGCCGACACGCGGGCGCGCGAGCACGTGCCGCAGAACGGATGCGACACGCTCGCGATGAAGCCGACCTCGCCCGCGCCGTCGATGTGCCGGCAGCGGATCGCGGTGGCGTCGTGTCCCGGTTCACCGACGAGCACGAGCGGATAGCTTGCGTCGATCAACTCGCGCATCCGCGCGGCCGGCACGACCTTGTCGCCGGACCACGCGCTCGCGCCGCCGACGTCCATGTATTCGATGAAGCGCACGGCCACGCCGCTGTGCCGGAAGTGGCGCACGAGCGGCAGGATCTGGTCGTCGTTCGCGCCGCGCTCGATCACCGCGTTGACCTTCACCGGCGCGAGCCCGGCCGCCTGCGCGGCCTCGATGCCGGCCAGCACGCGCGCGACCGGCACGTCGGTGTCGGTCATCCGGCGAAACACGGCATCGTCGATCGCGTCGAGGCTCACGGTCACGCGCGACAGGCCCGCATCGCGCAGCGTGCGTGCCTTCGCGGCGAGCAGCGACCCGTTGGTCGTCAGCGCGATTTCGACGGGCTTGCCGTCGACGGTCGTCAGCGTCGCGAGCCGTTCGATCAGCGCTTCGAGATTGCGGCGCAGCAGCGGCTCGCCGCCGGTGAGGCGGATCTTTTCGACGCCGATCGACACGAACGCGCGCGCGATCTTCTCGAGTTGCGCGAACGACAGCCGCTCGGACGACGGCATGAACGCGTAGTCGGGCCCGAAGCTGTCGCGCGGCATGCAGTAGCCGCAGCGGAAGTTGCACTGGTCGATGACGGACAGCCGCAGATCGCGCAGCGGCCGCGCGAGCGTGTCGAGCGGGCGGGAGAGGGTGCCGGGCGATGCGCCGCCGGATGGGGCGGCGGCCGGCGCGGAAGCGAGGGCATTCACGATCGATTCGTCGGCCTGCATGAAGTGAGCGGAACGGCGTCGCCGATCGGCCGCCTGTGCGCGGATGTGTCGGCGCACGGGTCGTGACGAGCCTCATCGTGAGGATAGTCCGCCGCCTTTTTCCGACAGAGGCACAATCCCGCCCGAAATGCAGGAATACAGTTCGTGATCCTGCATGCGCGAAACGCGGGCAATACGAGCATGCGCCTGCTCACGCGAGCCAGTGCGCGAAATCGTAATACGGCACCGCGTCGCCGCGCGCGATGCGTCGGCCGGCCGGCAGCCGCGCGAGCCCGCTCGCCTGTATGAGCGATTGCAGCGTGCCGGCACCTTGCTGCCGTAGCGTATCGAGGACGGGCGCGCCATTGGCGTCGAGGGTGCGGCGCACGCGCACGAAGCGTTCGCGCTGCGCATCCGGTTCGACGTCGACGTCGATCGGCAGCGACGGTACGGGCGGCAGGCAGTCGTCGCGCCCCTGCAGGCAGCGGATCAGCGGCACGACGAACAGCGCGAACGCGATCGTCGCGGCGCCCGGATTGCCGGGCAGCAGCACCACGGGCCGTTCGTCGAGCCGCGCGAGCGCGACGGGCTTGCCGGGCTTCATCCGCACGCCCGACACCTCGAACGACGCGCCGAGCGCGGTCAGCGCGGGACGCAGCAGGTCCTTGTCGCCGACCGATGCACCGCCGACGCAGACGACCAGATCGCAGCGCGCGGCCATGCCGCGCAGCGCCTCATCGACGGCGGCCGGCGTGTCGGCCGCATGCTCGCTCGCCGCGACGCCGGCACCGGTTCCCGACACCAGCGCGGCGAGCATCGGCGCGTTGCTGTTGAAGATCTGCTGCGGCGCACGCGGCTGGCCGCACGGGACGAGCTCGTCGCCGGTCGTCAGGATGCCGACCCGCAGCGGCGGCCGCACGTCGATGCGCGCGCAACCCTGCGCGGCGGCGACGCCGACGTGCATCGCACCGAGCCGCACGCCGGCCGGCATCAGCAGGTCGCCCGCGCGCACTTCCTCGCCGCGGCGGCGGATATGCGATCCGCTGCGCTGCGGTGCGTCGAACCCGACCCAGCCGTCCTGTTCGTGCGCGTGCTCCTGCATCACGACGGTGTCGGCACCCGGCGGAATCAGGCTGCCGGTGAAGATTCGTGCGGCGGTGCGCGGTGCCAGCGGCGACGGCGCATCGCCCGCGTAGCAGCGTTGCGCGACGCGCAGCGGCTCGCCGTGTTCGAGATCGGCGTGACGGACCGCGTAGCCGTCCATCGCGCTCTGGTCGGCGGGCGGCTGGTCGAGCACGGCGGCGAGCGGCGTGGCGAGCACGTGGCCGGCCGCCTGCGCGACAGGTATGGAGACGGCCGTCCGCGGCGGCGCGAACGTGGCGGCGAACTGCCGTTGAGCGGTGTCGAAATCGGTCAGGGGTTTCATCAGGCGGTGAGCGCATGCGGTTGCGCACGCGTCGGTTCGGGTAACGGGAGCGCGTCGGGCGACACGTATTCGACGAAGCCGTCGTCGCGGCAGAAGCCGAGCAGCCGCGCGCCGGCTTCGCGGGCGACGTCGATCGCGAGCGACGTCGGCGCGGAGATCGTCGCGATCATCGGGATGCCGACGCGCGCCGCCTTGCGCACGAGCTCGTAGCTCGCGCGGCTCGACAGGAACACGAAGCCCGCGCGCAGCTCGACGCGACGCCGCGCGAGCCGGCCGATCAGCTTGTCGAGCGCGTTGTGGCGGCCGACGTCCTCGCAGACTTCCAGCACGGTGCCGTCGCGGTCGCACCACGCGGCCGCATGGATGCCGCCGGTCGCGCGCATCAGCGGCTGCCGCGCCGGCAACGCGCGGGCGGCGCGCGCGACGGCGTCGGCGCCGATGCCGGCCGCCGCGCCCGCGGCCGCGATGCGCGGCGGATGCAGGTCGAGCTGCGCGATGCTTTCGATCCCGCAGACGCCGCAGCCGGTACGGCCGGCCAGCGCGCGCCGGTGCGCCTTCAGCGCCATGAACGCCTGCTGCGACACGGTCAGCCGCACTTCGGCGCTGCCGGGCCGGCATTCGCTCTCGATATCGAAGACGTCCGATGCGCGCTCGACGATGCCCTCGCTCAGCGCGAAGCCGAGGCCGAACGCGTCGAGGTCGATCGGCGTCGCCATCATCACCGTGTGCGCGATGCCGTTGAACACGAGTGCAACCGGCGTTTCGTCGACCACACGATCGACGGTGTCCCGCGCGTCGCCGGCACGCTGACGCGTCACGTGACACGTGCGGGTGCCGGCCGGATCGTCGGGGCGGTCGCTGGGGTCCATGCGGGTTTCTCCAGGGAGATCGGCCGGCGCGGGCGCCGGGCGACGGGAACGGGTTCTGCGGGGGCGGTGCGTGGGGTCGCTCCGGCTCGCCGCGGGCAGGCTACGAGCCGATGGTACGGGCGTTCGGCCGTGCCGCGGATGCACAGCGTCGTAGTGCGGAAAGCAGTACAGCTGAAGGCCTCCGGGTGCCGAAACGGGTTTTCCGTGCACACATCTTCGGCCCCCGGGAAAGCACAGTTTCAGCGCACGTCCGCACGATTGCGAGTATCGTTCGAAACGCGATATCGTCATTCACGCTTCGTTGCCGTGCACTGCGATCCGTCGATGTTTGCACGTGCCGTCGCGAAGCCGTCGCGCGATTTCCCGCTTCGAGCTGACGTCCTCACAACCACGAGCAAATTACGGTCATGGAAATCTTCGATGCGTTCCATCTCGCCCGATTGCAGTTCGCGTTCACGGTGTCGTTCCACATCGTGTTTCCGGCGATCAGCATCGGCATGGCGAGCTTCCTGGCGGTGCTGGAATGGCGCTATCTCGTCACCGGCGACGCCGCCTACAAATCCATGTTCCAGTTCTGGTCGAAGATCTTCGCGATCGGCTTCGGGATGGGCGTCGTCTCCGGCGTCGTGATGGCCTACGAGTTCGGCACGAACTGGGCGGGCTTCTCGCGCGTCGCGGGCAACATCACCGGCCCGCTGCTCACTTACGAAGTCCTGACGGCCTTCTTCCTCGAAGCCGGCTTTCTCGGCGTGATGCTGTTCGGCTGGCAGCGCGTCAGCCCGCGTGCGCATTTCTTCGCGACGCTGATGGTCGCGGTCGGCACGCTGATCTCGACGTTCTGGATCCTCGCGTCGAACAGCTTCATGCAGACGCCGCAGGGCTACCGGATCGAGAACGGCCTCGTCGTGCCGGTCGACTGGTTCAAGATCATCTTCAACCCGTCGTTCCCGTATCGCCTCGTGCACATGACGATCGCGGCGTTCATCGTCGCGGGCTTCATCGTCGCCGCGTGCGGCGCATGGCACCTGCTGAAGGGGCGTCGCGACGAGCCGGTGAAGCGCAGCTTCTCGATGGCGCTGTGGATGCTGCTGCTGCTCGCACCGGTCCAGATCCTCGTCGGCGATGCGCACGGGCTGAACACGCGCGAATATCAGCCGGCGAAGATCGCGGCGATCGAGGGGCTGTGGGAAACCGAGAAGGGCGGCACCGCGCTGAACCTCTTCGGGCTGCCCGACATGCAGGCCGAGACGACGCGCTATGCGATCCAGGTGCCGCACCTCGGCAGCCTGATCCTCACGCACAGCTGGGACGGCGAGATTCGCGGGCTGAAGGAATTCCCGGCGCAGGACCGTCCGTACTCGCCGATCGTGTTCTGGACCTTCCGGATCATGGCCGGCCTCGGGATGCTGATGCTGCTCACCGCGCTGCTCGGCCTGCTGCTGAGAAAGGGCGGACGCCTGTATGAAACGCGCTGGTTCCAGTGGTTCGTCGTGTGCATGGGGCCGTCGGGCATCGTCGCGCTGCTGGCCGGCTGGATCACGACCGAGGTCGGGCGGCAGCCGTGGACCGTGTACGGCGTGCTGCGCACCGTCGATTCGGTCGCGCCGCTCAGCGCGCAGCAGGTCGGCGTGTCGCTGCTGATCTTCGTGGTCGTGTATTTCCTGGTGTTCGGGACGGGTATCTATTACATGTTGAATCTGATGAAGCGCGGGCCGGCTGCCCAGGCCGGGTACATCGAGCTGCACCGGCATCCGGGGCTGCGCAAGAGCGCGCTGTCCACGCCGCTGAACGTCACCGAAGCGGAGTAAGCCATGCAGATCGATCTTCCTGTCGTGTGGGCCGCGATCATCGGCCTCGGCGTGTTCATCTACGTGATGCTGGACGGCTTCGACCTCGGCATCGGCCTGCTGTTTCCGTTCTTCGACGCAAAGGTCGAGCGCGAAGTCATGCTGAATACCGTCGCGCCGGTGTGGGACGGCAACGAGACCTTTCTCGTGCTCGGCGGCGCGGGCCTGTACGGCGCATTCCCGGTCGTCTACTCGACGCTGTTGCCGGCGAACTACCTGCCGCTGATCCTGATGGTGGTCGGGCTGATCTTCCGCGGCGCGGCGTTCGAGTTGCGCGCGAAGGCGAACCGCACGCAACACCTGTGGGACCTCGCATTCATCGGCGGCTCCGCGCTGGCCGCGTTCTGCCAGGGGATCACGCTCGGCTCGCTGCTCCAGGGCATCCGGATCGTGAACAACCAGTTCGCGGGCGGGCCGTTCGACTGGCTGTCGCCGTTCAGCCTGTTCTGCGGGATCGGCGTGCTCGTCACCTATGCGACGCTCGGTTGCGGCTGGCTGATCCTGAAGGTCGACGGCGAGCTGCAGCGCAAGATGCGCGTGCTGATGAAGCCGCTCGCGGGCGTGCTGCTCGCCGTGATGGGCGTGGTCAGCCTGTGGACCGTGGTCGGGCTGCCGGCCGTCGCGCATCGCTGGTTCGGCAGCGGCAACCTCGGCTGGTTCCTGCCGGTGCCGGTGCTCGTCGTCGCGTGCGTGTGGGGCATCTTCCACACGGTGAAGCGCCAGCACGAGGCGACGCCGTTCCTGCTGACGCTCGCGCTCGTGTTCCTCGGCTACACCGGGCTCGTGATCAGCATCTGGCCGAACATCGTGCCGCCGTCGCTGACGATCTGGGATGCGTCGTCGAGCCATTCGAGCCAGCTGTTCGCGCTCGTCGGCACCGTGATCGTGCTGCCGATCATCCTCGTGTACAACGCGATGCAGTACCGCGTGTTCCGCGGCAAGGTGCGCGAGGGCGATGCGGGCTATCACTGATTGGCGCGGCTGGTGACGGGGCGCGGCGTGCGCGGGCGTATCATCACGCGCAAATGCCGTGCATCTCGTCACGCGGCCCGGCATCGATCGGACAGCGGCCCGCCACGCGCGGGCCGTTGCACGTCGGGCGCTTTCGTAGTGCGTATTTCGTTGGCAGTCGAGAATAAACACCATGATCGTCAGACCACGACAGAACTGGCTCAGGATGCTGTTCGTATGGAACGGCTCCGTGCTGCAATCGATCATTCCGCAACTGGTGTTCATGGCGGTCGTCAGCACGCTGGCGGTCTTCACGAACGGGCGCATCTTCGGCGAGAAGATTCCGCTGAACACCGCGCCGTTCACGCTGTTCGGGCTCGCGCTCGCGATCTTCCTGGGGTTTCGCAACAACGCGAGCTTCGAGCGCTTCAAGGAGGCGCGACATCTGTGGGGCAACCTGCTGATCGCCGCACGCACCGTGACGTCGCAACTGCATCGCTATCTGCCGGACGGCGTGAGCGACGCCGAGCGCAACCGGCTCGCCGATCTGCTGATCGCGCTTGCGTACGCGCTGAAGCATCAGCTGCGCCATACCGATCCAACCGAAGACCTGCTGCGGATCCTCGGGGCGGAGCGCACGGCCGCGCTCGGCGGAAAATGCTACAAGCCGGTCGCGATCCTCGACGAACTGCGCGGCGGCATCGCTCGTGCGCTGGGCCGCGCGCCCGGCGGCGACACAACCTGCTGGATGTTCGAGGCGCAACTCGACGAGCTCGGCAAGTCTGTCGGGGGGTGCGAGCGCATCCTGTCGACGCCGATCCCGTTTTCGTACAGCGTGCTGCTCCATCGCACCGTGTATGCGTATTGCGTGCTGCTGCCGTTCGGGCTCGTCGATTCGACCGAGTTCTTCACGCCGTTGATCTGCGTGTTCATTTCCTACACGCTGATCGCGCTCGAGGCAATCGCGAACGAGGTTGCCGAGCCGTTCGGTCTTGCGCCGAACGCGCTCGCGCTCGATGCGATGTCGCGCACGATCGAACGGTCGGTGCTGGAGCTCGGCGATCGGCCGATGCCGGAGGAGTTCGTGCCGGCGTCGACTTATCAGATCACGTGAGCGTGAGCGGCTTGCGCGGCGGCGTGCGTTCCACGGAGGCCACGACATGCGCGTCCAGGGGGCGGGCATTTTTGTCGACGATCGCAGAGCAAAATAATTCGGTCACGCCAGAATCCTCATGGATCGAGGCTCCGGGCGCGCTGGCCGGATTTGCCCCGGTAACGTAGAGAAGCCGACGGCGATTCACCAAAGTGCCGCTCATAGTCCACGCAGAATCGGGCCAATGGGAACGCCAGCGCTTTTCTTCTTCAGACACGACGACCGATCGTGGCGGGTCTATCCGCCTGAGACCGAAAGGCCTGCGATGGCCCCGCGGTTGTGACTTGCACACACTCGGGCGCGTTCACCCACAAATCGTCTCCGCCCACGAGCCGCCCGGGACGCCCCATCACTCCCCGGCGCGGACGCATGCCAGCACCCGGAGAAAAACCCTTGGAACGTTCGATTATCGCACGCATGTGCGCGATGATCGAACGCGAGCGCGCATGTCGCCATTGTGTCACGTCGTTGCGGGGGGCTACTCTGCGATCCATCGGGTGACATCGGTCAGTCGCCCGGCCACATAATCCGGAGACATCGATGAACGCAGACACGGACCACGTGCCTCAAGGCAAGCATCAGTCGAAGAAGGCGGCAGCGAGCGGCTGGATCGGCTCGGCGCTCGAATACTACGACTTCTTCATCTACGCCACCGCGTCTGCGCTGATCTTTCCGCAGATCTTTTTTCCAAAGGGCAATGCGACGACCGCGATCGTCGCCTCGCTCGCGACCTACGGTGTGGGTTATGTCGCGCGGCCGATCGGCGCCTTCGTGCTCGGGCACCTCGGCGATACGCACGGGCGCAAGAAAGTACTGCTCTCGTGCATGTTCCTTATGGGTTTTTCGACGATCGGCGTTGGTCTGCTGCCGACTTACGAACAGGTCGGCCTGCTCGCGCCGGTGCTGCTGGTGATCCTGCGTCTGGTGCAGGGCTTCGCCGTGGCGGGCGAGATCTCCGGCGCCAGCTCGATGATCCTGGAGCATGCGCCCTTCGGCCGGCGCGGCTTCTACTCCAGCTTCACGCTGCAAGGGGTGCAGGCGGGGCAGATCCTGGCGGCAGCCGTATTCCTGCCGCTCGCGCACTACATGCCCGCCGAGCAGTTCAACGTGTGGGGCTGGCGCATTCCCTTCCTGCTGAGCTTCGTGGTCATCATCGCGGGCTGGATCATTCGGCGCAACGTCGACGAGACGCCCGCGTTCACCGAGGAAGGGCAACGGCAGGCACTTCCTCGCTCGCCGGTGGTCGACGCGTTCAAGTACAGCTGGGCGAACATGCTGCGCGTGGTATGCATGGCGCTGATGAACGTGATTCCGGTGGTGGCGACCATCTTCGGCGCGGCATATGCAGTGCAGCCGGCCTACGGCATCGGGTTCGCCAAGGACGTCTATCTGTGGATTCCTGTCGTGGGCAACATCGTCGCGGTGCTGGTGATTCCGTATGTCGGCAATCTGTCCGACAGGATCGGCCGCAAGCCGCCGATCATCATCGGGGCGCTGCTGTCGGGCCTGCTCGCCTTTGCTTATCTGTACGCGATCAGCATCCACAATGTGCCGTTCGCTTTCGTGATGTCGCTGCTGATGTGGGGCGTGGTCTATCAAGGCTACAACGCGGTGTTCCCGAGCTTCTACCCCGAACTGTTCCCGACGCGCTCGCGTGTTTCCGCGATGGCGATCGCGCAGAACGTCGGCACGGCCATCACGGCGATGCTGCCGGCGCTCTTCACGGCCGTCGCGCCGCCGGGAGCCACCAACATCTGGCTCACCGTCGGCGCGCTCGCATTCGGCGTCACGGTGATCTCTGCGCTGGCCGCGCTCAGCGCCCGCGAGACGTATCGAATCCCGATGAGCGAGCTGGGCCAGTCGGATTCGCACGCGGTGGACAAGGCCGAGTACGACCGCCTGCGGGCACTGGCCTTTAGCGCGCGCGCCTGACTGTCGTCCGAACGAGGAAATACCAGTCATGATTTCCGGAAAGACCACCCTCATTGCGCACATCGGCTATCCGACCGAGAGCTTCAAGTCGCCGATGATCTACAACCCGTGGTTCGAGCAGCAAGGCATCGACGCGGTGGTCGTGCCGATGGGCGTCAAAGCGGAAGACTACGTGCAAAGTTTCAAGTCGATCTTCCGCTTCACGAACCTGCGCGGCGCGCTCATCACGATGCCGCACAAAGTGACGACGGTCGGACTCGTCGATGAGGTCACACCTGCCGTGCGCATCGCCGGCGCGTGCAACGCGGTGCTCAGACGTCCCGATGGCACGTTGCTGGGCGACCAGTTCGACGGCGCGGGTTTCGTGCGCGGCGTGTTGCGCAAAGGCCGACGGCTGGAGGGCGCGCGCGTGCTGATGTCGGGCGCGGGCGGTGTCGGTTCGGCGATTGCCGCGTCGCTGGCGGCGGCGGGCGTCCGCGAACTGGCGGTGTACGACGCGCGGCCCGAGTCGGCCGACGGACTCGCGCAGCGGCTGCGCGAGCACTATCCGGCTCTGAAGGTCAGCACCGGCTCGAACGATCCGGACGGCTTCGAGGTCGTGGTGAACGCGACGCCGCTCGGCATGAAGGCGGATGACCCGTTGCCGTTCGATGTTGCGCGCATCGCACCTGGCTGCTTCGTGGGCGAGGTGGTGATGAAATCGGAGTACACGCCGTTCCTGCGTGCAGCACGCCAGAAGGGCTGCGAAGTGCAGGTGGGCACCGACATGCTGTTCGAAATGATTCCGGCCTATCTGGAGTTCTTCGGTTTCGGCAGTGCGACTGCCGAAGAACTGCGACGCACGTCGACCATTGCGTACTGAGTCGCTTTGATACGGTTGTTTCGAATGCTTCGCGTGCCGGCCGCAGTTTTTTGCGACATCGTCGCGATGGTTGGCCGCGTGAAGGATCTGCTTCAGGACATACCTGCATGAGCCGCCGCGGCCCGCTGAGTTTTGCACTACTCCTTCCGTTTCTGCTGGCTGCGCAGCCGGTCGCGACCGACAGTTATCTGCCGGCGCTGCCCGCGATCGCGACGGCACTCGGTTCAGCCAGCACCAGCCTCACGGTGTTCGCGCTCGTATTCGGCATGGGGCAGTTGCCGATGGGTAGCCTGGCCGACCGCTATGGGCGTCGGCCGGTGCTGCTGGCGGGTCTCGCGGGCTACACCATCGCGGCGCTGGCCGGTGCGCTTGCGCCGAGTGCGGCGATGCTGACGGTGGCGCGCGCGTTCCAGGGGCTGGCGATGGCGGCCATTCTCGTGTGCGCGCGCGCGGCAGTGCGCGACCTGTATCCCGCGAGCGAAGGTCCGCATGTGATGGCTCGCGGCCTCACGGGGCTTGGCGCGACGGCACTGACTGCGCCGATCGCCGGCGCCTATATTGCGCAGCATGTCGGCTGGCGCTGGGTGCTCGCTGCCATGAGCCTGTACGCGCTCGTGCTGTGCGTGGCGTGCTGGCGCAGCTTCGAGGAAACCGTGCAGCGCACGGACGGGGCGCAGACGCCGGCGGGCGGCGTCCGCGAGATCTTCGATAGTCCCGAATTCCGCGCGTGGGCGCTGCTGGCTGCCGTCACCTACTGCGGCATGTTCTGCTTTCTGTTGCTTTCGCCGATGGTCTATATCGGTTACCTCGGCCTGTCGCCGGAGCTATATGGCTGGATACCCGCTGGCGGCTCGCTCGTCTACATGCTGAGCACAATGGGTTGCAGGCGTCTGCTACATCGCCACGGCCTGTTGCGAACGGTGCGCCAAGGCGCCATGCTAAGCCTTTCAGGCGCGGTCATTCAGGGGCTCGGCTGCTGGCTGCTCCCCGGCAGCGCGTGGCCGCTGCTGCTGGGCCACGGGGTTTATTGCCTGGGACACGGCATCCACCAGCCTTGCGGACAGGCCGGTGCTGTGGGAGGCCTGCCGCACCTGGCGGGACGTGCGGTGTCGTGGTCCGGCTTCATCATGATGTGCGCCGCTTTCTGCGTGGGACAGACCGCATCGGCTTTCGTTGATCCGCATTATCGGCTTGGTGCGTGGCCCATGGTCGTTCCGATGCTCGTCGCCGGATCGGCGCTGATGGCCATCGCGTTCGCCTGGTTGCCCAGGCTCGCGGATCCCGGCCGGTCGAGTACGCGGTCTGCGGCTGTCCCAGTCAGATCCGAGTAAGCGCGGGCCGACATGTATCTTTGACTTCGCGCTGCCAGCGGCCGGTCGGAGCCCGCGTGTTTGTGTAGACTCGTGGTCGTTCAATGGAGCCGAACTCATGCAACTTCTCGACCACGTGTCCATCGGCGTGCCTGATATCGACCAGGCGCGCCCGTTCTACGATGCCGTGATGGCGGCGCTGGGCGCGGCGAAGGTCTACGACCGGCCGGCCGCGCTCGGCTACGGCGAACGCTGCAATGCGAACGACACCGCATCGACGTTTCTGGCGGTCTATCTGGATCCTGCCGAAGTCGGCGCGAGCAAGCGGCATTGGTGCTTCAAGGCCGCTTCGCGCGAGCAGGTGCATGCCTTTTTCGATGCGGGCCTGGCCGCGGGCGGCCAGTCTGACGGCGAGCCGGGGTTGAGACCGCACTACCACGAACACTACTACGCTGCCTTTCTGATCGACCCTGCCGGCAACCGGATCGAGGCCGTGTGCAACGCGGCGGCGGCGCCGGAGCGCGAGCGGGGTTGACTGCTTTCAGACGTCGAGCACGAGAAGCGGGGAGCTGGAGCGCGATACGCAGCAGCAGATCAGCCTGTTGCTGGCGCGCTCGGATCGGTCGAGGCATTGATCACGATGTGCGGGCGTGCCTTCGACTACGTCGACGATACAGGTGCCGCAGATTCCCTCGGTGCAGACGGTATCGATGACGATGCCGATGCGGGCGAGCGCATCGACGATCGACACGCCTTTGTCCACACGCACCACCTGACCGGTACGCGCAACCTGGACATCGAACGTATCGGGCGCGCCGGACGAGTCGGCGGCTTCGTTCGTTGCGGGCACGGCGTCCGGCTTCGCAGCAAAGCGTTCCAGATGTACGCGGCCGGCGCCGAGCCGGGCTTCGCCGATCGCGACGACACGGTCCATGAACGGCGAGGGCCCGCAGGTGTAGAGGTGGGCGCCCTCGGCTGCGCTTCGGATGCAGCGTTCGAGTTCAGCGTCCAGTTCATGGGTGTCGACGCCGAAGTGAAACTCGACATGTGCCGCGAACGGCGGACTCGACAGCAACGGCAGAAACGCAGCATGGGCTGCATCGCGGGCGAACAGATGCAGCGTGAACGGCGCGCGTTCTCGTGACAGATGCCAGGCCATCGACATCAGCGGCGTGATGCCGATGCCTGCGCCGATCAAAAGGTGCTCACGTGCGTCGTCACGGAGTTTGAACAGGTTGCGCGGACGGCCGATCTTCAGGCCGGACCCAACCGCGACGTCCTCGTGCAACGAGCGCGAGCCACCGCGCGACGCCGTTTCGCGCTTGACGGCGAACCACAGTGCGTCGCGCCGCGCGGGATCGCCGCATAGCGAGTATTGGCGAATGACGCCGCTCGGCGCATACACGTCGATATGGGCACCAGGCTGATGCGGATCGAACGCCTCGCCGTCAGCCCGCACGATCCGGAACGAGCGGATGCCGGGGGCTTCGTCGCGGATTTCTTCGACACGAACTTGCAGTGTTCCGGAAAGCATGATGACCTCGTGATGCACGTGCTCAATCGCGATACGACGGTTCCTCGACGTCCAGGATGCGCTTCATTTCTTCGAAATGCGCGATCGAGAAGTCACGGAAGCCTTCCCAGTCACGCGCGGTCTTCTCGGCCACTTCGTCGGACAGCACATTGATCGGCCTGCCGGTCGCGTACGCGCTGACGAGGATCCGGCAGGCGCGCTCGAGCGTGTACATGTCGTCGAACGCCTCGCCGACGGTCGGCGCGGTCACCAGTACGCCGTGATTGCCCATCAGCAGACGCGACTTGTCCTTGAGCAGCGACACGAGGCGGGCGCCTTCGTCTTCGGTATCCGCCATTCCGGAGAACGCGGTGTCCAGTGCGACACGATTGAAATAGCGGGCCGTGTTCTGTTCGATGGGCAGGATGGTCGGATCGGACAATGTCGAGATCGCGGTGACATGGACGGGGTGCAGGTGCATGGCGACGCGCACATGCGGCAGTTGCTGGTGCAGCTGACCATGGATCGCCCACGCGGTCGGATCGATGCGGCCGTTTTCGAGGCCCGAGCGATCGTCGGCCTCCAGCAGAACCAGGTCGCTCGCGCGGATCCGCGAGAAGTGCATCCATTTTGGGTTCATCAGGAAGCGACGGCCGTCGTCGGAAACGGCGACGCTGAAGTGGTTCGCGACCGCTTCATGCATGCCGAGGCGGGCGAAGCAGCGGAAGGCGGCGGCGAGATCGGTGCGAAGCTGGGTTTCGTTCATGTCGAAGTGCGTGAGCGCAAGCGTGAGAAAAAAGGGGGCGCCGGCCGCAGGTTCATGGCTGGAGCCAGGGAATTGTCGAAAGGGGTCAATCAGTCGGGCGGCGCAGCGCCGGCCACGCGTCGATGCATCGATCCGCTTACTGCCTCAGGACGGCCGGGCCGTCCGCGTCGGCCGTTGCGTCGTCCGATTTCCAGAACGCGTTGCGGTCGCGATAGTTCTGCAGGAACTGCTGCAGCCGGGGGTTCGTGGAGCGGCGGAACACCTCGCCCGGTGCGCCGCTCACTGCGATCCGGCCATGGTCGAGAAACACGACGCGATCGGCCATCTGCGCGGCGAAGCCCATCTCGTGCGTGACGACGACCATCGTCATCCCGTCGCGTGCGAGCTGCTTCATGACCTGCAGCACTTCGCCGACGAGCTCCGGGTCCAGTGCGGAGGTTGGCTCGTCGAACAGCATCAGGTTCGGCTCCATCGCCAACGCGCGGGCGATCGCCACGCGCTGCTGCTGGCCACCGGACAGTTTCGACGGATGGGCATCCGCCTTGTGGGACATGCCGACCATTTCGAGCATGCGGCCACCGATGGCGTCCGCATCGGCACCGGGCATGCGGCGCACGCGCCGCAGCGCTTCGGTCACGTTGCCGAGCACGCTCATGTGCGGCCACAGATTGAACTGCTGAAACACCATGCCGATGTTGCGGCGCACGCGGTTGATCTCGGCGCTCGACGCACGCACGCGCGCGCCGTTGCGTTCGACATAGCCGAGCATCTCGCCGCCGATCCGTATTTCACCGTGATCGCAGGTTTCGAGGGCGGCCATGCAGCGCAGCAGCGTGCTCTTGCCCGATCCGGACGGACCAATCAGGCAGACCACTTCGGATTTCTCGATCGACACGTCGATTCCGCGCAGCACATCGGTTTCGCCAAAACGTTTGTGCAAACCCTTGACTTCGACGAGCGGCGTGGCGGACGCCGCGGCGAGCGTTGCGGCAGGTACGGTTGCGGGGATGGCGCTGACTGCGTTCATGATTGCCTCGATCGGTTCTGGTCACCGCGCCGTATTCACTCGTGTCAGGCGAAGGACGCAATGCAAGTTCGATGAGCCGACTTTACGTGGTCAATATTGATTGGGGAAAAACACTTTTCGAATGTCATTCGCACGTTTTTCCTATGCAGCATCGCGTGCCCGCAGGCCGTATCGCGCGACCCTGCGTGGTGCCCTGGCCGCCACGTGCGCTCGACGGAATCGGGATCAGTCGGTCGCGCGATCAGTCTCTTCGACCGTGGCGAGATGATCCGCCAGCCGCCGCAGCATCGCATCGCAACCCTGCAGCTGCTCGACGCTCACGAACTCGTCCGGCTTGTGCCCCTGGTCCATGCTGCCCGGCCCGCACACCACGGTCGGGATGCCGGCCTGCTCGAACAGTCCGCCTTCCGTGCCGAACGCAACGGTGCCGAACGCGCTCGATCCGCTGAGTATCGACAGCAGCCGTGCGGCGTCGCCATCGTCCGGTGTCGAGAGGCCCGGGTAGGCGGACAGCGGCTGCATCCGGATATCGCAATCCGCGTGAACCGCGCGCATCTTCGGCGTCAGTTGTTGCTCCGCATAGGCCCGCAATTCGCCGGTCACTTCATCGGCGTCGAAGCCGGGCAGCGTGCGGACCTCGAAATCGAATTCGCATGCGTCGGGAACGATGTTCAATGCCTTGCCGCCGCGGATCAGCCCGGTCTGGACAGTCGAGAACGGCGGATCGAAGCGCGCGTCGTGATGCTCCGGTTGCGCGAGGCGCTCGCCGATTTCCTCCAGCCGGTTGACCAGACGCGAAGCATACTGAATCGCATTGATGCCGTAGGGCGCATACGCGGAATGGCACGCTGCGCCTTTGACGTGGCAGCGCATCGCCAGTTTGCCCTTGTGGCCGAGAACCGGCTTCAATTCGGTCGGCTCGCCGATCACGCACAGCACCGGCCTGTGCGGGCGCTTCGCGAGTTCGGCCAGCATCGGCCGCACGCCGAGACAGCCGATCTCCTCGTCGTACGAGAACGCGAGATGGATCGGCAACGACAACCGGCGCTCGACGAACATCGGTACCGCGGCCAGCACCGACGCAAGAAAACCCTTCATGTCCGCGGTGCCGCGGCCATACAGCCGGCCGTCGCGTTCGCTCATCCGAAACGGCTCGACGGTCCATGCCTGGCCGTCGGCGGGCACCACGTCCGTATGACCCGAAAGCAGGATGCCGCCGCGGTCGCGCGGTCCGATCGTGGCGAACAGGTTCGCCTTGCTGCGCTCGTCGTTGTAGAACAGTTCGCTGTCTATGCCGTAGACCGCCAGATAGTCGCGGATGAACGCGATCATCGCGAGGTTCGAGTGCCGGCTGACCGTGTCGAAGCCGATCAGTTCGGCGAGCAGCGTGCGGCTGGCCGGATCACTCATCGCCGGGCACTCCGTATCGCGGCGCGGCCGTCGGATCGAGCGCGCGCGTCACGTAGTCCTGCATCTGCGGACGGTATGCATGCCACAGCGCGGCGAGCGCCGCGATCGGTGCGTCGTCGGTCCAGTCGACCCGCAGGTCGACGAGCGGCCACACCTGCGTATCGACGACCTTCAACGCGGCCGAATGCACCGGGCCGGCCTCTCCGCCTGCGTCGATCGCGGCTTGCATCGCCGCGAGCAGACGGTCGGCGAGCAGGCCCGGCGTCTGCTCGAACGCGGGCACCATCGCGGAGATCACGTCCCGACTGGCGAGCATGTTGCCCGCGGCGACGCACTGTATGCCCGCCACCGCATGATGCAGGCCGAGCGCCTGCGCGCCGGTCTGGAATGCCGTGCGGCCCCGTGCATCGACGACCGTGACCTGCCGGTAGTCGCGCCAGCGATCGGTGGCGAGCGCGGCTTCGAGCGCCTGCGCGGGATCGGCCGCGCCGTCGCCGAGCAGGTCGAGCACCTGCGGGCCGAGCGACGGCAGCGTGACGTTCTGCGTCGCCACGGCGCCTGCGCCGGTGCGAACCCACGGGCAGCGCGCACCCACTGCAATGCTCGACGAGCTGATCGCGATGCCGAGTTGTCCGGTTTCGGCACACCGTCCGACGATCGAGAATGTCATGTCACGCTCCGGCAGCGGGGGTCGGCTGCCAATTGTCGGGAATCACGGCGATCACGTCGATTTCCATCAGCCACTCCGGCTGACCGAGCGCGCTGACCACGAGGCCGGTCGAGATCGGATAGACGCCCTTGAGCCACTTGCCGACGACCTGATAGACCGGCTCGCGATAACGCGGATCGATCAGATACGTGGTGGTCTTGACGATGTGCGAGAGGTCGCTGCCGGCTTCCTCCAGCAGTTGCTTGACGTTTTTCATTGCCTGTTCGGCCTGCGCGCGCGGATCACCCAGGCCGACCAGATTGCCGTCGAAGTCGGTGCCGATCTGGCCGCGCACATAGACCGTGTTGCCGGCCCGGACAGCCTGGCACAGATCGTTGTCGAGCGCCTGGTTCGGATAGGTGTCTTTCGTGTTGAACATCCGGATACGGGTGTGGGTCGGCTGGCTCATCGTCATGAATTCCTGAAGGAGGGTTCGGCAGACAGTGTGGTGCGAATCGGTCTTGTGCTCAGTGCGCGGCGGCGCGGGTCGGCATCGGGCTCGTGCCTGCGGGCTCGGCAACATGATCGTCGGCTTGCGGCGCGGCCGCGGCCGGGAGGCTTCGTTGCGCGGCGGCCTCGTGATAGTGCTGGTAGCTGCGCTGCGTCGCGATATGTCCGGCCACATGTTTCGCGTCGTGCCAGACGCCCCAGATAAACGCGGAGCCTCGCCGCGACAGCCACGGCAGGCCGAGGAAATAGATGCCGGGCTCGCTTGCGACGCCGCGCTGATGTTTCGGATTGCCGTTCTCGTCGAAGGCGTCGACCTGCAGCCAGCCGAAGTCGTTCGCGTAGCCGGTCGCCCAGATGATCGACGTGACGCCTGCCGCGGCGAGGTCGAGTTGCTCGAGCGGTTCGGTGACGCATGGCGGATCGGCGGGAATGCGGCGGGCTTCGGGCTCCTCCGGCAGGTCGAGGCCGTTGCTGGCGGCGTACGCGTCGGCGGCGTCCAGCAGCGACAGATAGTTTTCGTCGCCGGCCGCGATGTTGGCCGCGAGATCGGCTTCGAACGTGACGATGCCTTGATCGAAAGCCCTGGTCACGCCGACCAGCATCACACCGTCGTGCGCGAGACGGCGGAAGTCGACCGTGTGACCGCCGTCCGCGCCGCTCACGGCGATTGTCACGTGTGACCGGCCGGGGCGCATCGTTTCCATGTCCCACAGACCCAGTACGCCGAGCCACCAGCAGAAATCGCGACCGCGATACGCGCGCGGCGGACGATCGTGAGGACCGACGGACAGATAAACCTGACGGCCCGAGCGTTGCAGTTCGGCCGCGATCTGGACGCCCGACGAACCCGCGCCGACGACGAGCACGTTGCCAGCGGGCAGTTGCGCCGGATTGCGGTAGTCGGCGGAGTGAATCTGCGTCAGGCGCGCGTCGGTGGGCGCGATGGCCGGAATGACCGGACATTGGAACGGGCCGGTCGCGACCACGACGCGGTTCGCGTGGAAGGTGCCGTCCGTTGTCTCGACGACGAAGCCCTGACGGCCGCTATCGCGGACCACACGCTTGACTTCGACGCCGGTGCGGATCGGCGCGTGGATCATGCGCGCGTAGTCGACGAAGTAATGGGCCACCTGATCCTTCGTTGCGAAACCGTCCGCATCGACACCGTCGATATTCATGTTGGGGAAGCGGTCGTGCCATGCCGGGCCGTTCGCCACCAGCGAATCCCAGCGCCCGGTGCGCCAGCGCTCCGCGATGCGATCGCGTTCCAGCACGAGATGCGGCACGCCAAGCGCACCGAGATGTTCGCTCATCGCGATACCGGCTTGTCCGGCGCCGACCACCAGCGTATCGATTGATGTGACTTCGACGGTCATGTTGGTTGTTCCTGGTGCGTATCGATCGGGTTGTTTATGGACTGATCAGTCCGTCTTCGCCGCAATTCGCCGCAATGCTCACGATACGGTTGCGCGAGGCGCGATGTTCGAGCACGGCAGCCGCAACGCGTCGGGAGTCCGAAGCGATGCGATTCGTGTGGCCGCGTTTCCTGCGAATTGCGTTGTGTCGAAGAAAATCTACGCCGGTGCACTGAATCTGAAAAATATATTTAAAAAATGAATTGCATCTGGTTTGCCTATGCAGATGCGAGTCGTACGGACCGGCAATGAAGTGAGCGCAATCGGGCGGCCGCGGCAAGAACGCCGGGGCCGCCATCGAATCAGGGAAAAGAAAGGACGAGGACGCGACGAAACGCACGACACCGGCGGCATTGGCTCAGGCTGACTTCCCCCTGCGCGGCGGACGACGGCTATGCCGCTTCGCGCGCGGCGCTCGCGGTCTGCGCGCGGCCACGCAGCCAGTTGATGCTGGTGAACAGCAAGATCGCGAACACGATCAGCACGGTGGCGACGGCGAGGATCGACGGATCGATCTGGTCGCGAATGCCGCTCCACATTTGCCGGGGCACGGTGCGTTGATCGGGACCGCCGATGAAGAGGATCACGATCACTTCGTCGAACGAGGTCGCGAATGCGAACACGCCGCCGGTGGCAACCGCCGGCAGGATCAGCGGCAGCGTCACGCGGCGAAAGCTCGTCCACGGCGCGGCACCGAGACTGGCGGCGGCGCGCAGCAGGCTTTGGTCGAACGACAGCAACGACGCGGTCACGGTAATCACGACAAAAGGCGTGCCCAGTGCCGCATGCGCGAGGATCACACCCGGGTAGGAGTTGACGAGCCCGAGTGGCGCGAAGATGAGGTAGAAGCCGGCCGCGACCACGACGATCGGTATGATCATGGGAGAAATCAGGATCGGCATGATCAGCGAGCGGAACGGAAAGGTGTCGCGCGCGAGACCGATTGCGGCGAGCGTGCCGAGGCTCGTTGCAATCGCGGTCGACGCCGCGCCGATTGCAAGGCTGTTCAGAAACGCCCGCTGCCAGTCCGGGCTTCCCAATGCCTGCGCGTACCAGCGCAGCGAGAAGCCTTCCATCGGGTATGAAAAATACGAACCCGAATTGAACGACAGCGGAATGATCACGAGGATCGGCGCTACCAGAAAGAACAGCACGATCGCGCAGTGGATGCGCACGCCGGCAGTGGCAATGCGTGTCGACGGCAGGCTGTTGGGGTTCACGGACACGATGCGGCTCCAGTGACGTCGTGCGTCAGCCGAACCGGAGCCGGTCGATGCCGACGAGCCGGTTGAAAATGAAATAAAACACGGCGGTGAAGATCACGAGATACGCGGACAGCGCACCGGCCAGCCCCCAGTTGAGCAGATCGTTGGTTTGCGACGCGATCAGCTGGCTGATCATCTCGTCGCCCGCGCCGCCGAGCAGGGTCGGCGTAATGTAGTAGCCAAGCGCCAGCACGAACACGAGAAAGCATCCGGCACCGATGCCCGGCAGCGTTTGAGGTACGTACACGCGAACGAATGCGACGGCCGGGTGAGCACCGAGCGATTGCGCGGCGCGCATGTAGATCGGCGGCACGCTTTTCATCACCGAGTAAATCGCGAGAATCATGTAGGGCAGCAGCACGTGCGTCATGCCGATCAGCACACCGGCGCGGTTGAAGATCAACGGCAGCGGATGATCGGCGACGTGCAGCCCGAGCAGTACGCGGTTGACCACACCGCCCGGTTGCAGCAGTACGTACCATGCGGTCGTGCGGACCAGCAGCGAGGTCCAGAACGGCACGATCACGAACAGCATCAGCACGTTGCCCTGCCTGGCCGGCAGGTTGGCGAGCAGCCACGATACCGGGTAGGCGAGCAGCAGGCACAGCAGCGTGACCGTGGCGCTGATCGACACCGTGCGCATGAACGCGGCGCGGTAGACCGCGCTGTTCGCGGGCACCGAATGAACGGCGCCATCGGGCGACACCTGCGCGTCGAGTCCGTTCAGCAGATAGTCCGGCGTCCATGACGCCGCCGCGCGTTTCAGCAGGCGCCAGGTTTCGGGCCGGTTCCAGCGATCGTCGGCGGCGAGCAGGACGGGCTTCCATGCCGTGACCGCGTCCTGGGCGCGCACCGTGCGTGCCGACTTCAGCAGCAGCGTGCGGAACTCGGGCTGATAGAAATTCATCCGGCGCGCCACGTCGCCGAGCGTGCCGGCTTCGCCGGCGCTTTTCAGTGCGCCGGCGAGGGATGCGAACACGCGCTCGTCCGGCACGCCCTGGCCGTTCCAGTGTCGCAGCGTCTGCGCGAACGCCGGCATCGCGCCGGACAGTTCCGGATTGCGCACGCCGCGGGCAAGCAGCGACGCAATCGGCGCGATGAACGTTGCGAGCAGGAACACGAGCAAGGGCAGCGTCAGCAGCAGCGCGCGTACCGCCGCCTTGCGCCGTGCGTGCCGGTATTTGGCGGCGTGCCCGGTGGCGAGCGTGGGGCCTGCCGCCGTCATCGGAAACGTTGACGAGTTGTTCATCGGAACTCCGGAGCGACGCACCCCGAGCAGGGCGCGCCGCGTCACACCACTACGACGTCATGGAGAGGCGCATCACTGGCCGAGCCAGGTCTGGAAGCGCTTGGACAGCGCATCGCCGCTGTCGGCCCAGAAATTCGCATCGATCTGGATCGGCCGCTTGAAGTTGGCCGGCGCGGTCGGCAGGTCGGCAAGGCGCGCCTTGTCGATCAGCGGCAGCGATGCCTTGCGCGGCGGCGCGTAAGCGATGTACTTCGACAGATCCGCGTATGCCTGCGGCTGCGCCGATGCGGCGATGAACTGCTTCGCGGCCGCGGCGTGCTTCGCACCCTTCGGCACACCCCACCATTCATAGTCGTAGACCTGCGCGTCCCAGACGATCTTGAACGGCTTCTTGTCCTGGTGAACGGCGCTGTCGATGCGGCCGTTGTATGCCTGCACCATCGTCACCGCGCCGTCCGCGAGCAGCTGCGGGGCTTGCGCACCGGCTTCCCACCAGACGATGTTCGACTTGATCGTGTCGAGCTTCGCAAATGCACGATCGACGCCGGCCGGGGTCGCGAGCACCTTGTAGACGTCGGCCGGAGCCACGCCGTCAGCGACCAGTGCCCATTCGAGCGTGACCTTCGGCGACTTTCGCAGGCCGCGCTTGCCCGGGAATTTCTTCAGGTCGAAGAAATCCGCGATGTGGGTCGGCGCGGTCTTCAGCTTCGACGCGTCGTATGCGTAGACGGTCGACCAGACCATCGCGGCCACCGAGCATTCGCGCAGCGCTCCCGGCAGGAAATCCGACGTGTTGCCGATGGTCTTGTTGTCCAGCTTGTCGAGCAGACCTTCGTCGCAGGCGTTGATCGCGTCGTTGGTTTCCATGTCGATCAGGTCCCACGTCGCGTTCTTCGCCTGTTCCATCGCCTGCAGCTTGGCCAGGCCGCCGTCGTACGACTCGGTCTGGAACTGGGTGCCCGTCTTCGCGGTGAACGGCTCGAACCACGCGTGGCGCGCGGCCGTTTCATAGGCGCCGCCGAACGTGACGACGGACAGCGTATCCGCGGCGTGGGCGGCAGGCAGCGCGGAGAATGCGCAGAGCCCGACGGCAGCCGCGATCGCGCGGCGCAGGGAGGTGTAGCGAGGGTTTTTCATGATCAGGCTCCAGAGGCGATGGGCACGGCAACAGGCGGGATGGGGAAGCGAACGGCGGAGCTGGCCACGCGGGCGACGGCGGACGGCGACAGCACCTTGCAGTCGTCCTCGCGCCATACGATCGTCGCGGCCGCGCCGATCGGCGGCAGCGCGACGAGGCGCGTGTTGGAGACCTTGACGACCATCGTGTCGCCGCTGCCGAGTTGCAACTGCACGCGATGATGATCGCCGCAATACACGATGTCGCGCACGGTCGCGGCGAGTGCGTTCGATCCCGCCGGCACGTGCGCGGCTTCGGCCGCGCCGAGTACCTGCGCGCGCTCGGGGCGCAGCGCGAGCGTGGCATCGTCGCCGGCCTCGACCTGGTTGCCGCGGCGACCGCGGATCGCGGTGCCGTCACGCAGCTGAAGCACGGCCCATTCGCCCTCGAGCGCGCTGACGCGCCCGGCGAGACCGTTGTTCTCGCCGACGAAGTTCGCGACGAACGCGTTCTGCGCGTTCTCGTACAGCTCGGTCGGCGTCGCGGCCTGCTGGATGCGTCCGTCAGAGAACACGGCGACGCGATTCGACATGGTCAGCGCTTCGTTTTGATCGTGCGTCACATAGACGATCGTGAGCGACAGATCGCGATGCAGCCGCATGATTTCGTATTGCATCGTTTCGCGGAGCCGTTTGTCGAGCGCGCCGAGCGGCTCGTCCATCAGTACCACGCGCGGCTCGAATACCAGTGCGCGGGCCAGCGCGACACGCTGCTGCTGGCCGCCCGACAACTGGGCGGGGCGCCGCGATGCGAGATGCGACAGCTCCACCATGTCGAGCGCGCGCTGCACGCGCTGCTTGCGGTCTTCGCGAGCGGTCTTGCGCACCGAGAGCGGAAACGCGACGTTCTCGGCGATCGTCAGGTGCGGGAACAGCGCGTAGTTCTGGAACACCATGCCGATGTCGCGCTGGTGCGGCGGCTTGTCGTCGAGACGTTGGCCGTCGAGCAGGATGGTGCCGTCGGTCGGGGTCTCGAAACCGGCGAGCATCATCAGCGTGGTGGTCTTGCCGGACCCGGACGGCCCCAGCAGCGAGACGAATTCACCCCGGGCGATGTCGAGATCGAGACCGTCGACAACCGCATGCCGGCCGTCGTAGGATTTGCTGACGCCGACGAACGAAATGTAGGGTTGACTGGTCATCGTGGGCTTCAATGAGGTGACGTGGGCGGCGCGTCGTTGGCGTGCGCCTTCAAATTGCGACGTGCGACGCCAGATAGCGCGCGAAGTCGTAGTTCGGCCGTTCCAGATGACTCAGGTGACCGGGCTTCGCAAGCGGCGCATGCACGCCGCGGAACACCGCCTCGACGCCGCGCCGGTCTTCGAGATTGACTTCGTCGAGAAGCTTCTTCAGCGTCGCCATGTATTCGGCGGCCTTCGGGTCGTCGATGAATTCCGGCGACAGGCCGCCGCCGAAGCGGATATGCACGCGATCCACACCCAGCGGCTGAAGTACCAGATACCAGAAATAGCCCGGCGTCAGCGTGACGAGATGGGTCGGGTAGATCGCGAGGAGCGCCGTCGTCTTGCGCCAATGGCCTTGCAGGCGCGTGTTGTTCGGATGCGCATTGCCGATCGGCAGCGACGCCTCTTTCGTGATCCAGTGATAGTTGAATGCGGGAAGTCCGGGCGGGCACTCCATCTCGTCGAGCTTCGAATGCGGGCCTACCGTCGCGCGATGCAGCATCGGCAGGTGATAGCTCTCCATGAAGTTTTCCGCGAGGATCTTCCAGTTGGTGTTCCACACGTGTTCTTCATGGAAGGTCTCGACATACGACGCCATGTCGTAACTGGCAATCAATTCGTCGAGTTCCTTCAGTCGGGCGGCAACGGGTGACGCGTCCTGATTGAGCGTGACGTAGACCCAGCCCTGCCAGATCTCGCAGCGAACCTGCGGAAGCTTGTAGCTGTCCTTACAGAATCCGTCCTGCCTGTCCATCATCGGTGCGACACGCAGGTCGCCGTCCAGCGAGTAATTCCACGCGTGATAGGGGCAGACGATCCGGCGCACATTGCCCCGGCCTTCGAGCAGAGTGGACATGCGGTGCAGGCAGACGTTCGACATTGCACTCAGTGTGCCGTCGTCGCGGCGGATCACGATGATCGGCTGGCCGGCGATCTCCGCTGTCAGGTAGTCGCCCGGATTCGGGAGCGCGCTCGCGCGACCCATGCACAGCCATTCGTTGCGAAAGAGGGTTTGCTGTTCCCGCTCCAGAAACTCGGGCGATGTGTAGACTCCCGGCGGCATCGCGCGGGCATCGCTGAAGTCACGTTCGCAGTTGGCTTTCAGGTCGCGGACGATCACGTCGATAGACGGCGTTGCCGTAGGGATGGAACTCATCGTGCCTCCGGGGAACATTGAAACTGATCACATTGGCAACCAATTTAACAAGTCCAATAAAGAGTCGAAATATTCTTTTCGGATGCAACAAGAAGTTTTTGCCTATGCAGCCGGCGTTGCCTGGACGTGCACCTGAGGGATGTAGGTTTCGCAGAATTGCGCGAAGCGCGTGACGAGCTGGCGGGGTTTCATGCTGCGTGACATCGCGATGCCGAGGGTGATCGGCGTGACCTCGTCGCGAAACGGACGGACCGCGAAAGTCGCGCCATCGACGGTGCGGGTTGAACGAAGCGGGAAGTTCAGGATGCTGTAGCCAAGGCCGTTGGCAACCATGCCGCGCACGACTTCCGGCTGTGACGAACGGAACGTCGGCGACGGGCGGCGGCCAAGCGGATCGAAAAGTCCTGCAAAGTACTCGCGACTGTGCGGCAGGTCGAGCAGAACATACGGTTCGTTGAGCAGATCGGCGAGTGCGACTTTCTTGCTGCGCGCGAGCTTGTGTTCGAGCGGCAGAATTGCATATGGAGGCAGCGTGACGAGCGGCGTGAATGAAACGTCTTCGGCAAGGTCGAGGCTATAGGTGAGCGCCATGTCCAGCGTGCCGTTGCTCAGTGCCGATAGCAGGTCGTCCTGGTTTGCCTCCATCGTGCGGAAGCCGATACCGCTGTGCTCGGAAACGAAGCGGCTCATCAATGCCGGCATCAAAGGCGGAGCGAGCGAGACGAGGCACCCGAGCGCGATCGTGCCCGACATGCCCCCGTCCATCTCGCGTGCCATCGTCTGCAATTCCTCAGCGTTTTTCAGCAGGTTGCGCACCTGACCGAGCACGTCGCGTCCGGCGGGCGTCAACGACACACCGCTCGCACGATGGCGGATGAAGAGCTGGATGCCGAAGGAAGATTCCAGTTCGCCGATCGATGTGGAGATCGACGGCTGGGAGATGTGCAGCTGGCGTGCGGCGGCAGTAAACGACAGTGTTTCCGCAGTGACCACGAAGTAGCGCAACTGGCGCAACGAATAGCGCAACGCAATATTTTCCATGAAGCGTGGCTCGCACAAGGTATCGGATCGGACAAGGCTCGCAACGCGAGGCGCGCTGCTATTTTGCATAGTCAAAAAGATGGTCATCGAAGATCTGCATAATTTTTTCATGTGCATTTGCACGAGTGCCCGATGGACGGCGTGGCTGCTTCCGTTCGTGCACCGTGCGCACGAATGGATTAGTCGCGTCGGTGCATGACGCGACAAAACCGTGCAAGCCCGCATCCGCGCGATGCGTGGGCAGACCCTTGATTGCCTGTGCGATACGCGTTGCCGGCGCCACGACGCGGCGCAGATGCGATGAAAGACGGCGTGCATAGGGAAAAGCTTTTCGGTGGATCGGAAAACAATATTTCTGTCGACAAATTGACCGCGTAAATTGCGTTGACGACGGATTCGCCAGGCAATGACCAGGCAGGCGTCAATCCGGTCATCCGGACATCCGGTCACTTTTCGATTCGAATGGAACACGTCAGATGAAACGATCCAAGTCCTGTACTTCGCTGTTCATGGCGTTGACCCTCGTGGCTGCCAGCGTGGCCGCCCATGCCGAGAGCCTGCTCGATCGCGTCAAGCAGCACGGCGAGCTGGTGGTGGGGACCGAAATGCAGTTCGCGCCGTTCGATTTCGTCGAAAACGGCCAGCAGGCCGGCTTCAACAAGGAACTGTTCGCGGCTGTGGGGCAGCTTGTCGGCGTGAAGGTGCGCTTCATCGATCTGCCGTGGGAAAGCGTGCTGCCCGGGCTCGACGCGGGCAAGTTCGACATGGTCGCGGGACCGCTGACCGTAACGAAGGCGCGCACGGAGCGCTACGCATTCTCGTTGCCGATCGCGGAAGCCACCGATGCTTTGCTCAAGCGAACCGGCGACGGCAGTCTCAAGACCTCGGCCGACATTGCGGGCAAGGTGGTTGGAGCGGGCAAGGGCAGCGCGCAACTCGAACAGTTGAAGAGCTACGCGGCGACGCTGCCGAAGCCGCCGACGATCCGCGAATACGTCGATAACAACCAGGCGTATGCGGACCTCGCGACCGGGCGCATCGCCGCCGTCGCCAACTCGCTGACCAACATCGCGTATGTCGCGAAGCAGCGCCCGGCCGTGTTCTCGGTGGTGCAGCCTGCGTTCGGCGCAAAGGTCTACTTCGCGTATGCGCTGCGCAAGGATGCGGACAGCGCGTCGCTGGCCAATGCGTTCAACGCGGCGCTCGTCACGTTGAACAAGAACGGCACGCTTGCGACGCTGCAGCGCAAGTGGCTCGGCGTCGCGACCGTCATGCCGACCGAGATGCCCACGCCGAACTACTGAGCGGCACGTCCGGGCAACGTTATCGAGCCCGGCAGCCGAGCACCACAACCGAGCAACCCGCCATGTTCAGCCTGAACACCTTCGTCGACGGCCTGCCGTTGCTGTTCCATGCGGCGCTGATGACGCTCGAAGTCTCCGCGGCCGGGCTGGTGCTCGGCTTCTTTATCGGCCTCGTGATCTGCTGCGGACGGCTTGCACCGCAAGTCGCGATTCGTGCCGCCGCCGGCGCGTATGTCCGCGTGTTTCGCGGGGTGCCGCTGCTCGTGCAACTGCTGCTCGTCTACTACTTCCTGCCGTTCGTGGGCATCAATGTGCCGCCCGTGACGGCGGCCGTCAGCGCCGTGTCGCTATGCTCTGCTGCGTATATCGCCGAAATTCTCCGTGGCGGATTCGCGAATCTCCCGAAGGGCCAGCTCGAGGCGGCGACGATGCTCGGGTTCTCGGCAAAGGATCGTCTGTGGCGGATTCAGGTGCCGCAGGCCGTGCGCATGACACTGCCGTCGCTCGTCAACGAAATGGTGCTGCTGATCAAGGCGTCATCGCTCGTCTCCGTGGTCGGGGTGGCGGAGATCACGCGAACCGCGCAGAACATCGCGGCCAGCACGTATCAGCCGCTCGAGGCTTATGTCGCGGCAGGGATGATCTATTTTCTGCTTTGCGGTTCGCTGGCACTGATCGCGCACGGCGCGGAGCGGCGCCTGCGCGCGGCATGACGCGTCAGTTACTCGCTGGAGATTCTCATGCTGACTTTCCATTCCGATGTACTCGCGAATAACCTGCCGGAGATCGGTGCGGGTCTCGCGATGACCGTGGCGACCTGGGCGGCGAGTACGTTCGCAGGCGCGGCGATCGGTTTCGGTGCGGCGCTTGCGCAGCAGTCGGGCGGCCGCTTCGTACGCGCGGCGATTCGCGTCTATGTCGAGCTGTTCCGTGGCACGCCGTTTCTCGTGCAGCTCTTTCTGCTGTACTACGGCGGCCCCGCATTCGGATTGACGTTCGATCCGTTGACGGCAGGCGTGGTCGGCCTTGCGCTCTATGCAGGCGCCTATTTCACCGAGGCATTTCGTTCCGGATTCCTGGCCGTGCCGAAGGGGCATGTCGAAGCGGCATCCTGTCTCGGCCTGAGCCGCTGGCAAACGACCTTTCGCGTGCAATTGCCGGAGATGATGGTGCTGATCCTGCCGGCGCTGACCAATCTGGCCATTGTGCTGAGCAAGGAAACCGCGGTACTGTCGATCGTCACCGTACCGGAACTGACGTTCGTGCTGACCGGCATCGGCTCGGCGAGCTTCGCGTTCGTCGAGACGTTGCTCGCGCTATCCGTGTGTTACCTGTTGCTTGTCGAAATGGCGACGTGGGCCGGCACGGCCGTCGAGCGGCGCGTCGCGCGGCGGCTTGCATGACTCGCCACGCCGCATCGTTCTGCTCCGTGGCTAAAAGAGGAATGCGCGCGGGTATCGCCGCTCAATCGAAGTACGTGAGCCCCATCGCGCCTTTCACCTCCGCCAGCGTCGCGCCCGCCACCTCGCGCGCATGCAGCGTGCCGCGCTTCAGGGTCGCCATTACTTCCGCCTTGTCCGCCTCGAATTCGCGGCGGCGCGCGCGGATCGGCTCGATCAAGGCCTGCAGCCGCTCGTTCAGCACGCGCTTCACGACGCTGTCGCCGAGGCCGCCGCGGCGGTAGTGGGCCTTTAGCTCGTCGACCTTCGCCACGTCGGGCTCGAACGCATCGAGGAACGTGAACACGACATTGCCTTCGACCTGGCCGGGGTCGCTCACGCGCAGGTGGTTCGGGTCCGTGTACATGTCCTTCACCGCCTGCGCGATCTCGTCGGGCGTCGAGCCGAGCGTGATCGCGTTGCCGAGCGACTTGCTCATCTTCGCCTTGCCGTCGATGCCCGGCAGCCGCGTGACCGCCGACAGCACGGCCTCGCATTCGACCAGCACCGGCTTGTCGACCGTCGCGTTGAAGCGGCGCACGAGTTCGTTGGTCTGCTCGATCATCGGCAACTGGTCGTCGCCGACCGGCACGTGCGTCGCCTTGAACGCGGTGATGTCGGCGGCCTGGCTGACGGGGTAGGTCAGGAAGCCGGCCGGGATGTCGCGCTCGAAGCCGCGCAGGCGGATCTCTTCCTTGATGGTCGGATTGCGCTCGAGGCGCGCGACCGTGACGAGGTTGAGCAGGTATTGCGACAGCTCGGCGAGCTCGGGCACCTGCGACTGGACGACGATCGTCGAGATCGCCGGGTCGATGCCGACGGCCAGGTAGTCGAGCGCGACCTCGATCACGTTCTCGGTGACGCGCTGGCGGCGGCCCATGTTGTCGGTCAGCGCCTGCGTGTCGGCGAGCAGCAGGAACTGCGTCGCCTCGTGCTGCATCTGCACGCGCGCGCGCAGCGAGCCGATGTAGTGGCCGAGATGCAGCGGGCCGGTCGTACGGTCGCCGGTGAGGATGGTCGGTCGGGTCGGGTGCGTCATGGTGTGGATTGGCTCCGGGTTATCGAAGCCGCCAGCCATGACGTGGGCACAGAAACGACAATGCCGCCATGGCTGGCGGCATCACGTTCGGGACATGCAAAAGGAAACGGGCCGCCTGGGTCAGGCGCGCCACCAGCGATGCACGTTCGGCGAGGCAGATTGGGTTTGCATCGCGCAAGTATAGCGCAGCGGCGGGCGGACGGCGCGTCAGCGCACCATCGATTCCAGCGCGAGGCGCGCGACTTCGGCGGACGGCCACAGCAGGTACAGCAGGCCGGCCATCACCAGCAACGCGCAGGCGCGCAACACCGGCGTACGGTCCTTCTCGCTCAGGGTGCGGATGTGCTGCTTCAGTTTGTTCATGCTTGCAGGCGCGATTTGCGCCACTCCAACGGTTGCTGCAACGGGCCGGGTGGGGCGGCGCCGGGGTGTTGCGGGTTTGACGGGGCTGGGGTGCCGTTCGGCGCGCGGACACGCTTGGGCGCGACAGCAGAACGGCCGGTCTTGGGCGCCTAAACAGGGAGCGATCGCATGCGCATCGTCTGCGGCCGGACCGAGATGACGCGCATCCTATCAGTTCGGCGGAGGGGGCACAGTCAAGAATTGTGGGGGGGCGCCGGCGCGGGAGGTGGGGAGCGGGGGCGAATGACGGGGGGGCGCTGCGCGTCGGGACTGGATTGTTCGTCGAAACGTGGCCGGGTGGTTTGTGCTTCTCCGAAGCCCGACCTTTTCAAGGCAAGGCTCCTCCGCGGGCCTTGCCACCGATTATCGGCGGGATGCATCAGCGTGAAAGGATCGACACGAAGCCGCTCTGCGGCGAAATCGCATCGATCGCCTTGTTATTGCGCGTTGGGCAACGTGGCACCGCCGGGCCGTGCCGACCCATCGTCGATATTCCGGCCGTTCAGGGCCGCGACGCGTGCCTGCGCAGCCTGCAGATTTTCCGGATACTGCGTCCTTCTGGCCATGGACGGCTTATACCCGGCCTTTTCGATTTGAATCAGTTCCTTGCGGACCTGCGCGCGGGTCGTGCCTGCTTGCTCGGGTTGCGCAAGCGAGATGGCGGGAATGGCGATCAACGCGCCGATTGCAAGAGATTTAAGAATGGATTCCATGATGATTTACCTTCGTTACGGGTTGCGCACACAGCTCCAACCTTATTGTTGGCTGGCGGTAGGAATAGTGTAGTCGAGGTCGCATTCCCGTGCTGGTAAAACACTATTGCCTGAATTCGTAATTAAGGTTATTCCGGAATTGATTCGAGAAAATCGATTTATTAATTCGAAATATTCGATCGATCAAGGATGGCAGTCGATTGGGCATTATTTTCACGAAGTCGCGTTTTAATTCCTCATGACAATGGCGGCAAGCTGCCCGACCCGGCAACCGCATCTTCACCGTGGCGCAACGAGTTGTTCGAGCAGATCGGGGTGATTGAACTTGTCTCGCCACCATTGCATCGCGCGTCCGGCTTCGCCGTCGCGCCACGCCAGATAGCATGGGGTGGTTTCGCGCATCCCGGTTACGCGACGCGTGACGAGCCTGCCGTCGTCGATCGCGCGCGCGGCAATGTTGGCGGGCAGCATGCCGACGGCAAGGCCTTCGCACTGCGCTGCGAGTTTGATCGCCAGGGTGGGTACCGCGAGGTAGGGCTGGGGCGGATGGAACGCGCTCGCGCGCAGAAGCGATTCGCGTGAAGGGCCATCCACCACGGCGCAACGATATCGAGCCACCGTGTCAAGCTCGAGCGGTTCCTGCATCGTCGCGAGAGGGTGATGCGGTGCGACGGCAAACACATAACGAAGCGTGCCGATCGGACGCGCGACGATGTCCGTCAGCGCGGGCGGTTCGCCGGTTGCGCCGATGACGAGATTCGCGCGCCGTGAGATCAGTGCATCCCAGGTCGTGCCGAGCACTTCGGTCGACAGGTGCAGACGTGTTTCCATCGCCAGCGCGTCGAATTCATGCACATATGGCCAGATCCCCGCAAGCGGTAGCGCTTCATCGACACAAATGCGGACTTCGGTCTCCCAGCCGTCGTGGACATGCCGGACTTTCAATTCGAGTTGCTCGGCCGCCGCGAGCAGCCGTCGGCCTTCCTCGACGACGACGCGCCCCGCGCGCGTCAGCTTCGCGCGGCGGCCGCTGCGGTCGAACAAGGTGGCGCCCAGGTCATTTTCGATCTTCTGCACGAGATAGCTGAGCGTCGACGGCGCACGGTGCATCATGGCGGCTGCGTCGGCGAACGAGCGGGTCCGGTCGATTGCGTCCAGTGCTTCGAGGGCTTCGAATGACAGTTTCATTTTTGTTTTCCTCAGTGCAATATCGGCACCATTCCTGACGTTGATTCGTTGTTGATCTGAATAATTCTTAACAATTAAGAACTCTTAATTAAAACGATCCTGCCGTCATGTAACGTGTAGGGGCTTGGCCCCGGGCGAAAACCGGCGATCCTGGTCGGAACCGCGCGGGCACGCGAAGCCATCACATCCGTACTTCAACGAAACAGGAGAATCACCATGATCAAGTCCCGCTTGGGGGCGCTTGCGCTCGCCGTACTGACGGGAGTCGTAATGCTGGATGCGCCGGTCGCGCATGCACAGGATTCGGAGGCTGCGCCGGCAGCGGCCAGTGCTCCGATCTCGAAACAGGAGTTGAAAGCGCCACGCAAAGCCCAGCGCAAGGAGGCTCGGCTCAAGCGCAACCAGGAACTGCGTACGCTGGAGAAGAATGGTTATCACATGAACAAGGACGAACACTATCCGCAAAGCCTCCAACGGGCGGAACACAAAGCCGCGGAACAGAAAGCCGCCGCCGGCGCAGCAGCGTCCGGGCAGTAACGGTCCGGCGCCGCGCCTGCCACTGGCTGGTGGACAGATGCGGCGCCCATCCCCGCCTGCGGGCGCGCATTTCGCGCGCCGGCGTCGCGCAACCGTCGGGAATCCACCGTTCTACCGTTGCGTTTATGCAAACGGTTGCGTTCCAGTGAATACTCGTCTCCAACGCATGTTTCCCGCCAGATAGGGTTAACGCTCTATCCATCGCCATGAATCGGCGCGTACTATTGCATCATCGTATGCAAACGGTTGCATGGAGGATGTCATGATGGAGCAGGCGGCAGTGAGCGCAATCACCGACGATCCCGCGTCGGTGACCGCGATCGTCAAGGCGGCGATGGCGGGAACCCGGGACGCCCGGCTGAAGGAGGTCATCGATGCGTTGGTCGATCACGGGCATGCGTTTCTGAAGCAGGTGAAACTGACGGACGAGGAATTCGAGCGCGGTCTCGCGTTTGTTCGTGCGGCGGGGCATGCATGCAACGAGCGGCACAACGAGGTGGTGCTTCTGTCGGATGTCCTCGGCTTTTCGACGCTGGTCGCCTTGCTGAACAATTCCGATGCGACCGATCGCACACCGGGCGCGTTGCTCGGGCCGTTTTACCGTGGCGGTTCGCCGGTCTACGAAGACGGCCACTCGATCGCAAGCCCGGGGTCGCCCGGCTCGCCTCTGTTCATGCACGGTCGGGTGCTCGACGTGTCGGGCCGGCCGGTCGTGAATGCCGCGGTCGATGTCTGGCAAGCGTCGCCGGTCGGTCTTTACGAGAACCAGGATCCGAACCAGCCTGACCGCAATCTGCGCGGTCGCTTTCATACCGATGCGCACGGGCGATTCAACTTCCGGACCGTGCGCCCCGCCGGTTACCCCGTGCCCGTCGACGGGCCGGTCGGCACGCTGCTCGCGGCGCAGGGCCGTCATCCGTATCGGCCCGCGCACATCCACTTCGTGATCGTCGCGCAAGGGCATGCGACGTTGGTGTCCCAGGTGTTCGCCGATGATTCCGCGCACCTCGACTCGGACGTCGTGTTCGGCGTGAATCGCCGGCTCATCGGCAATTTCGAGCGGCATGACCCGCAGACGGGACCGCACGCGGACACAGGCGAGGCGTACTACACGCTCGACTTCGACTTCGTCATGGCCGACGGCACGCCGTCGTATCCGACGCCGCCCATCGATTGAGAGGAACACAATGTCACGTAATCTGAACGACAAGGTCGCTGTCATTCTCGGCGGAACCGGCGGGATCGGCGTCGCAACCGCCACGTGTTTTGCCGACGCCGGCGCACGCGTGGTCGTTGTCGGCCGAAGCGACCTGGAGGCGACGCGGCGCATCGCTGCCTCGCTTTCGGGCGACGGGCATTCGGCAGCGGTTGCGGCGATCACCGAGAGTGCGACGCTTGCGGCACTCGCCGACGAAGTGCGCGAGCGTTACGGGCGGGCGGACATCCTGGTGAATGCCGCCGGCTTCACGAAGCCGGTTCGTCATGCAGACCTCGACGCGTTGACGGACGACTTGATCGACGAAATCATGAAGGTGAACTGGCGCGGCCAGTTTGCGGCGATCCGGGCATTTCGCGCGCTGCTCGACGAATCGGGGGACGGGCTCGTGGTCAACGTGTCCTCCATCGCGGGCACGACCGGCAACGGCAGCAATGTCGCGTACTGTGCCGCAAAGGCGGGGATCGACGTCATGGCGCTATCGCTCGGTCGCGCGCTCGCACCGACGATACGCATCGTGAACGTGTCGCCTGGTGTCGTGGATACGCAGTTTGTGCCCGGACGCGGCGACGATTTCAACGAAAAGGCTGCCGCGACGACGCCGCTTCGCCGGATCGGCGCGCCGGACGACGTCGCTGCCGCCATCGTCGCCTGCGCGACGACGCTCACGTTCACGACGGGTGCGACGATCGTCGTCGACGGCGGCCGGCGGCTCAACTGATTGCGGGGAGATCACTCGATGCACGCTCGCAAGACCATCATTACGTGCGCTGTCACGGGCAACATCACGCGACCCGAGCAGCATCCGGGATTGCCGATCACGCCCGAGCAGATTGCGAACGCTTCACTCGAAGCCGCGCAGGCCGGCGCCGCCATTGTGCACATCCACGTCCGCGATCCGGCCACCGGCAAGCCCTCGATGGACATCGATCTCTATCGCGAGGTCATGGATCGAATTCGCTCGGTTGACCGCGAGCTGATCATCAATCTGACGACCGGCCCCGGCGGACGCTTCATTCCGAGCGATGACGACCCCAGGATAGCCGCACCCGGTACCACGTTGCTGCCACCCGAAAAGCGCGTCGAACATATTCTCGCGCTCAAGCCCGATATCTGCAGCCTTGATCTGAACACCATGAATTCCGGGAGCGAGGTCGTCATCAACACGCCGATGAACGTCACGCGGATGGCCGAAGCGATACGCCGGGCCGGCGTCAAGCCCGAGCTCGAGATCTTCGACTCCGGCGACATCCACCTGGCGCGGGACCTCATCGCCAGCGGTGTCCTCGACGGCCCCGGACTCTGGACGTTCGTCAGCGGCGTCAAGTACGGCTTCGGCGCGTCGCCTGAAACGCTGCTCTATGCGCGCGGCCTGTTGCCCCCCGGGGCGATCTGGTCGGCGTTCGGGATCGGGCGTTTCGAATTCCCTGTCGTCGCGCAGGCGTGGCTGGCGGGCGGGCACGTTCGTGTCGGCCTCGAGGACAACATTTATATCGAAAAAGGCGTGCTGGCCGAGAGCAACGCGGCGCTCGTCGCGAGGGCGCGCGAGATCATCACGCTGCTCGGCGGCGAAATCGCGACGAGCGGCGACGCGCGCGATTGCCTTGGCCTTCAGTCCTGAATCGGTCCTGAGCGCAACCCGACGAACGGCATCGAATGCGGGATACCCAGGTGCGCTGAGCCGATAATCGACGTGTCATATGTCCGAATCCGTATTTTCCAGGAAACAAACGAGTATGAAATGCATTCGCGTCCTGCAGAAGAGTAGCGATATCAGCATGCTTGCACTGAGCATCGACACGCAGCCCGTCCCGCGGATCGCGACGGACGACTGCCTGATCCAGATCGAGAGCGCGGGCGTCAATCCGAGCGATGTGAAGGCCGTGCTCGGCTTCATGCCGCACGCGGTGTGGCCGCGCACGCCGGGCCGGGATTACGCGGGGCGCGTGATCGACGGTCCGCCGCAATTGATCGGCCAGGCGGTCTGGGGCAGCAGCGGCGAGCTCGGCATCCGGCGTGACGGGACTCATGCCAGCCATCTTGTCGTGCCGGCGCACGGCGTGCGCAGGAAACCGGAAAACCTGACGATGGACGAAGCGGGATCGATCGGCGTCCCGTTCGTCACGGCGTTCGAGGGCTTGCGCCGTGCCGGTGGCGTGCGGCGCGGCGACGTCGTGCTGGTCCTCGGCGCCAACGGCAAAGTCGGGCAAGCGACGGTCCAGCTGGCGACCATGGCGGGGGCGGAGGTGATCGGTGTCGTGCGCGACGATCCGTCATACATCGGGCACGCAACGGGTGACGTCACGATGATCAACGCGTCCGCGGAGCCATTCGACGAACTCGTGCGCGACATGACGGCCGGTCGTGGTGCGAACATCGTTTACAACACGGTCGGCAGCCCGTATTTCGAGCGCGCGAATCGCGCGATGGCCGTGGGCGGCACGCAAATCCTCATCTCGACGATCGAGCGAGCCGTACCGTTCGACATTTTTGCGTTCTATCGCGGACAGCACACCTACGTCGGAATCGACACGCTCGCGCTCGACACGCCGCACTGCGCCGACATTCTCGACACGTTGCTGCCGTCATTCGAGCAAGGGCTGCTGAAGCCGTTCCCGATCGATGCCGGCCACGTGTTCGATCTGGCGGATGCGGCGCATGCGTATCGAACGGTGTTTGAAGGGACGGCGCAGCGGGTGCTGCTCAAGCCATGAACGTCACGCGCTTTCGCGACGCGCCGGAATACTTCCCGCCCAATCACTTCGGCATGCAATGCGTGCGTTTGCAAGGCCGCGAGGCGGGCCCGGCCGAATCGCTTTGGCTCGGCGTATCGACGATCGAGCCGGGCGGGCATACGACCATGGAAGGCGCAGGCGTCGAGAAGCATTACGTCGTGCTGGAAGGCCGGGTTTGCGTGGACGCGGATGGCGTCGAGGTCGACTTGCAGGCGTTCGATTCGTGTCGTCTCGCGCCTGGCGAGCGGCGTGCGCTGCGCAACCGGTCGGATCGCCCTGCCAGGATCCTGCTCGCGATGCCGTTTTCGCGCCCGCCGCACGACTAGGCGGTGCGGCGGCGCGCCGGGCGGCGTGACGCCGCCCGAGATAGTCCGGCGCGGCCGCGAAAATCGGATGATCGGGCAAGCCGCAGGCCCGCCTGGTCAGGTTGTCGGGCGCCCGCCGTCCTATATTTGTTCCGTCCGATTCACGCAGGTGCGCAGGGGTGTGACGACCGATTCGGCGGCCGGCCGATCGGGTGAGATGTCACTTCGCGCGCGCCCGGTTGCCGGCTGATCGAGGGGCGGCGGTCGAGCCGCGCACGATCAGTTCGGGCGGCAACGTGATGCGCAGGGGCGCCTTGCCGGGCGTCGTGATCATGCCGAGCAACAGGCGCGCGGCCTGCCGGCCCATTTCGCGATGCTGGATCCGCAGCGTGGTCAGGGGTGGATTCAGCATGTCGAGCAGTGGCATGTCGTTGTGCCCGATCAGCGAGATGTCCTTCGGGCACGCGATCTGCCGCTCGCCGAACACGTCGTAGCAGCCGAGCGCGATCAAATCGTTCGCCGCAATGATGGCGGTCACGTCGCGATGCATGTCGAGCAGCTGCGCGCAGGCGAGGCGCCCGGCTTCGCGCGTGAATTCGGCCGCTTCCACGACGACGTTGGCCGCCAGATCATGCTGCTGGACGGCGATCTGGAAGCCCTGCAGCCGCGAAAGGCCGGTCGCGAGCCGCGCCGGCCCGGACAGGTGCGCAATGCGTGTATGGCCGAGTCCGACCAGGTGCTCGACGGCGAGTCGCATTGACAGGAAGTCGTCGTTGACGACTTCGGGCACATGGCCGCCGTCTTCGCCGCGATTGACGAGCACGACCGGCACACCGTCGAGGATGCAGCGCCGTACGAGCGGATCGTGCCGGGCGGCCGTCGCGAGGACCAGGCCGTCGACCTGGCGCTCGAGCATCTGTTCGAGCATCCGTTCCTGATTCCTGGGCGTGCCGATGATGCTCGCGATCAGCACGCCGTAGCCTTCGGCCGCGAGCTCCTCCTCGATCCCGCAAACCATGGGCGGAAACACGGGGTTGGATATGTCGGGCAGGCATACGCCGATCACTTTCGATTGTCCGCCGCGCAGCGCGGCCGCAAGCCGGTTCTGGCGATAGCCGAGCGATTTGGCCGCGGCGAGCACGCGCCGCACGACTTCATCGCCGATCAGGTGACGTGTGGCCGGATTCAGCACGCGGGACACTGTCGACGCATTGACGGACGCGGCTGCGGCGACTTCGCGAATCGTGACGCGACCGCCGCCGCGCGTTTCGGATGTTTGGCTCATGGAACCCGATGGAGAGGGGAAATCCGATTGTATCGATGCAATGGGTTGCAATCAATGTGCAGGTAAAACCCTAGTCTTTTCAGCGCTAAACCTCATTGACAGTGCGAATCGCTTGGGTAGGATATGCACACGTTTGCATAACGCAAATCACTCAGTCGCCGATGTGGCCAGATGCGCGTCGGAGCGCGGAGGTCGCGGGCGATCGGACCCCTTGGCGCGTCGCCATCGCGCGGATCGATTGACGCGGGGATGGCTGGCGCCGCGACGGTGCAGGGCATCTTTTTGCCCGCATTTATGCAAACGGTTGCATATCGTTGTCAAAAATTCCCATGCCGGTAGGCGGCGTGGCCAACGTGAACGACGTACAGGAGCCAGTTGGATGGAGACGAACCGTAAATCCGAGCGGGAACCGACACGCAGGCGGGCCGCGATGTGCATCGCCGTCGCATGTGCAGCGGCGATCGGCATCTCTCATGGTGCGAATGTGCTGGCGGCAAACGAAACGATCGCCGCCTTCTACAAGAACCAGGTGGATCCGCACTTTGCACTGGTCCGCGCGGGTGTCGACGCCGAGGCGAAGCAGCTTGGCATATCGGTCACGCACTATGCGCCGACGCGGCCGAACGATCTCGGCGAGCAACTGAGCGAGCTGGAGGATGTGGGGGTGAAGAAGCCGAGCGCCGTGCTGTTCATGGGCGTGAACCCGCGTGGTGTCGTCCCCGCGATCCAGAAGGTCAATGCAATCGGCATCCCGATCGTCAACTACAACGATCGCGTCGCGGGCGGAAAGTTTGCGTCGGTGGTCGTCGCGGACGACTACAACCTCGGTCTCGATGTGGCGCGATACCTGTTCAGGAGCCTCGGCGGCAACGGCAATGTCGTGATCCTCGAGGGCGTGAAAGGCTCGACGACCAGCGACGAACGCGAACGCGGATTCAGGAAGGCGCTGCAGGAATTCCCGGGCATCCATCTGCTGGCGTCGCAGCCGGCAAATTATCAGCGGCTGCAGGCGTTGCAGGTGATGGAGAACCTGATTCAGTCGAACCCGAAGATCGATGGCGTGCTGGCGGCCGCCGACGTGATGGCGATGGGGGCGATCGAAGCGCTCGAGGCGGCGGGGCAGAAGCAGGTGAAGGTCGTCGGTATCGGTGGCGTGCCCGAATCGGTCAAGGCGATCAAGGAGGGGCGCCTGCTCGCGACCGCCGAATTCAACGGTTTCAGGATGGGTTGCATCGCGACGATGGCCGCGGTGCGCACCCTGCGCAAGGAGCCGGTGCCCGATACGGTGCTGATCAAGGGCATCGTGATCGACAAGACGAACTATGCACCGTTCGAACTGCCGGGCGATCAGCGTCGATGCCCGGTATGGAGCGACGTGGCGAGCAAGTGACCCGTGCAGCCGGGCGCGCGGTACGCCGGTACGGCACCCCGGCTTGCGCCTGACGCACGGCTGGCCACCGAATAGCACCGCGGAGATGAACATGGCAACCTCGACTGGGCGCGCTCCGCGCCTCGAATTACGCAAGATCTGCAAGCATTTTCCAGGCGTGGCTGCGTTGACCGACGTCGACCTCACGCTGTATCCGGGTGAAGTCCACATGCTGCTCGGCGAGAACGGCGCCGGGAAATCGTCGCTGATGAAGGTGTTGTTCGGCGCCTACCGTGCCGATAGCGGCGAGATCCGATACGACGGCATGCCGGTCGCGATCGAATCGCCGGCCGACGCGCGGCGCCTCGGCATCGCGGTGATTTTCCAGGAATTCTCGCTCGTGCCGCATCTGTCGATCGCACAGAACATCTATCTCGGCCGCGAGCCTCGCAACCGCTTCGGCCTCGTCGATCATCGGCGCATGCATGCGGACGCCGCCGCGGCATTGGCGCAGCTCGGGCTTGCGTACGACACGCGGACCCACGTGGCGGACCTGGGCGTTGCGCAGCAGCAGATGGTCGAGATTGCGAAAGCGCTGTCGCACGACGCGCGCGTGCTCGTGATGGACGAGCCGACCGCCGCGATCTCGGACCGGGAAGCCGATGCGCTGTTCGCGGTCGTACATCGCCTGCGCGACGCAGGCGTCGCGATCGTCTACATCTCCCATCGAATGAAGGAGGTGTTCGATCTTGGCGATCGCGTGACGGTGCTGCGCGACGGCCGGCTGGTCACGTCGATGGCGGCCGGCGACGCGACCCCCGACGAGCTGATTGCGCTGATGGTCGGACGCAAGGTCGGCACGGTCTATCAGCGCCGATACTTCGGCGCATCCGGCGAGATTGCGCTCGATGTGCGCGATCTGACGACCGCGACCGGCGTGAACGGGGTCGACCTGCAGGTGCGCTGCGGCGAGATCGTCGGATTGTCGGGCCTGGTCGGCGCCGGGCGGACCGAGGTGGCGCGCGCGGTGATCGGCGCGGACCCGATCCAGGGCGGTCGCATCGAAATCTTCGGCGAAACGGTGTCGGGCGGTCCGCATGAGGTCGTCAGGCGCGGCGTCGGCCTGATTCCGGAAAACCGCAAGCAGGAAGGTCTCGCATTGCGCCGCTCCGTGCATGAGAACCTGCTCGTGTCGAGCTTGTGGAAGCTGTTTCCGACCGGCTGGTATCGCCCGGCACGGGCGCGGCGCGCGACGCGCGAGCTGATCGACATGCTGCGGATTGCACCCGGCGACCCGGCGAAACGGGCGCGCAATCTGAGCGGCGGCAACCAGCAAAAGATCGTGATCGGCAAGTGGCTGAGTGCCAACTGTCGCCTGTACATCTTCGACGAACCGACGCGCGGGATCGATATCGGTGCAAAGACCGAGATCTTCAATCTGATCGAGCGCCTTGTCGAGGAGGGAGCGGCGGTCCTGCTGATCAGCTCGGAGCTCTCGGAGATCGTGCACGTGTGTGACCGTGCGTACGTGATGCGCGGCGGCACGATTTCGGGCGAACTGCCACGAGGGCAGTTGAGCGAGCAAAGCATTCTGGGTCTGGCAATGCACGGAGGTCGATGATGTCGGTGGAAACTGAACTGAATGGCAGGAACCGGACAGCGCGGCGCAAGCGGCCGCTGCCGTCGATTGTGTGGGCAAGTATCGGGTTGATCGCAGCGGCGGCATTCGGCGTGCATGGGTTCGCGTCGCGCGCGAACCTCGTCGACATCGGCCTGCAGGTCTCGATGCTCGTGATGATCGCGATGCCGATGACGCTGGTGATTCTGAGCGAGGGGCTCGACCTGTCGGTTGGCGCGTTGCTGAGCCTTTGCGGCGTCGTGTTCGCACTGTCGCTCGGCGCGGGCAACGGCATGGCTGTCGCACTGGCCATGGCCGCGGCCGTCGGCGTCGCGATCGGCTTCCTGAACGGCACGCTGGTGGCGTGGCTCGGTCTGCCGCCGTTCGTCGTGACGCTCGGCACGCTCGGCGTCGCGCACGGCGTGGCGCTCGTGCTGACCGACGGCAACGCCGTCGTCGTCGCCAATCCAGCGGTCGGCACGCTGTACGGCGCGTCCGTGCTTGGCGTGCCGTTCCCGATCGCCGGTGCGCTCACCGCGTATGCGCTCACGCATCTGCTGCTTTACCACACCCGGTTCGGCGCCTACGTGTTTGCGATCGGCGGCAACCGGGACGCCCTCACGCTGGCGGGGGTTCGCACCCGTGCCTATCACATCGCGATCTACGCGATGAGCGGCCTGTTCGCAGGGCTTGCCGCACTCCTGCTTGTCGGGCGCATGAACGCCGGGGAGCCGAATGCGGCGATCGGCATGGAATTCGATGCGATCGCGGCGGTCGTGCTCGGCGGTACGTCGTTCGAGCGCGGAGAGGGGTGGTTGCCCGGGACGGCAATCGGTGTGTTGACGATCGGTGTGCTTCGCAATGCCCTCAACCTGGTCGGCATCGAATCGTCGTTGCAGGTCGTGACGATCGGTCTGCTGGTCCTCGCGGTCGTCGTGATCGACAGTGTCCGAAAATCTCTTGTTGCAGGAGCGCAGGCATGAGTACACAGAATCAGTCCCCCTCCGTGGCGATGCGCATCATGGGACTCGATCGTCGCGGCCGGTTTTCCGGCGACGCGAATGCGTTGATCGGTCGTGCCGTGTTCGTCTGCTTGATTGCGATCGCGCTCACGTTCGCGTCGGACAGTTTCGCAACGTTCGGTAACCTGCTGAACGTGCTGCGGCAAGCCAGCCTGATGTTTCTGCTTGCATCCGGCCTCACGATCGTGATTCTGTCCGGCGGATTCGATCTCTCCGTCGCGGCGAATCTCACCCTTTGCGCCTGTCTGACAGCAGGAACGATGAAAACCGGCGTATCGCCATGGCTGGCAGTCGCGGTTTCGATGTCATGCGGGGCCTCGATAGGACTTCTGAACGGTCTGGCGGTCACGCTTCTGCGGTTGCCCCCCTTCCTTGCCACCTACGGGATGCTTTGGGTCGTGCAGGGACTCGCGTTTCACTACATGGGCGGCAACGAGATCTTCGGCTTCCCGGCCGGCTTCCGCATGCTCGGTACCGGCTTCTGGTGGGGGGTGCCGATCCCCGTCTACATGATGCTGCTCGTATTGACCATCGGTTCGGTCGTCACTGCGCGCTTCAATTTCGGTCGAGAGATTTATGCGATCGGGTCCAATCCGGAAGTGGCGCGCCTGTCCGGGATTCCGGTGCGCCGACGGCGGATCATGGTGTACACGATCAGCGGCCTGATGGCCGGGATTGCCGCGGTCGTTTATCTGGCGCGCGTGAACGCGGCCGACTCGGCGATGGGTGATCCGATCCTGTTGCCCGCGATCGCGGCAATCCTGATCGGCGGGGCTTCGCTGTACGGGGGCACCGGCACCTTGCTCGGCACGTTGCTCGGCTGTCTGACGCTGGCGCTCGTCATCGACGGCATGAACTTGCTGAATCTCAACGCGAACCTGCAGCCGCTCGTTGTCGGCGTAGTGCTGCTGGCGGCGGTGCTCATCGACGCATTCGGTCGCCGGCAATCGGGCACGCCCGGCTGACGGCACCGAGATGCGGCTTGCCTGGCGAAAACAAAGAGACGATTTGACAAGCGACGGGACTCTTCGACGATGGCCCCGGAATGAAGTGTCCTTAACATGAAGTCGAAGTAACCGGCATCACCCGATGCCGGTTCAGGCGGGGAATCATCGTGGGATCGTACGATTTGTTCGCCGAATGGACCGGCTGGTAGTTAGTCATACATATTAAATGTCGGAATCCGGTCAGTGGGAATCCGGTATCAAAAGACTGATATGGAGGGGTAGACAGTGGTGGAGATGAAAAAGGCAACGATCGCGGCACTGGTCGGCGTGGCATTTGGCGGATCGGCGTTCGCGCAGAGCAGCATCACGCTCTCCGGGAAAATCGATAACGGTTTGACTTACGTGACGGACGAGGGGGGGCATCACAACTTCAAGATGGACAGCGGCGTGCTGTTTCCGAACGTCTGGATCATGTCGGGTTCCGAAGAACTCGGTGGCGGCAACAAGGCGATCTTCAAGCTGTCGTCGCTGTTCAACCTGAACAATGGGCAAACGAATCAGCCCAACACGCTGTTCGGGCAGCAGGCCTATGTCGGCGTGCAGACGTCTTACGGCACGATCACGCTCGGCAAGCAGTTCGACTTCACCGCCGAATTCCTGGCACCGCTCAACGTCAGTTCGGCCGGCAGCGGCTACGCCATTCACCTCGGCGACTTCGATCGCACGAACAACGACCGGCTGACGAACTCGATCAAGTACATGAGTCCGACCTGGGGCGGGTTCCAGTTCGGCGCGATGTACGGGTTCAGCAACACCCCCGGCAGTTTCCACGACGGCAGCGGCTGGAGCGCCGGCGTGCAATACACGAACGGGCCGCTCACGCTCGCGACGATGTACACATTCGTCGCCACGCCGACGATCGATCCGTACGCGCAGATCGGCGTGCACTCGTTCTTCGGCCTCCCGGTCGCGACGGGCTCCGGAGACAGCGTCAACGACACCGCACCGAATTTCCAGATCCGCTCGCTTGGCACGCTCGGCGCCGGCGGTTCGTACGCGATCGGAGACTTCACGCTGTATGCCGACTACACCAATACGGTCCTGAAGTTCCAGGACGCCAAGTCGGTGATGAACGTGTACGAAGGCGGCGCAACATGGCAGGTCACGCCGGCATTCCAGCTCGTCGGCGGCTATCAGCACACGAGCTTCGAAGGACACGCGTGGAATCAGGTGACGGCTGCGGCGCTGTATTCGCTTTCGAAACGAACCACGGTCTACCTGTCGTCCGATTATCTGAAGGCATCCGCCGGTGTGGACGCGGTGATCGGTGCGAGCTTTGCGCCGGCACCGACCGGTCATCAGGCGGACGTCCGGATCGGCCTCGCACATACGTTCTAGGTGTATCGCGTGACGGTCGGCCGACTTAGGGTCGGCGGGCCGGGCAAGTGTTGCGACCCGGCGCGTGCCGGGTCTGTCCATGAGAACCAGGAGGAGTCGACAATGAAACGAGTCTATGTTGCATGTGCAATGATGAGCCTGACGGCCGCCGCGGCCGTCGCGTGGGGCGCCGATGCCGCCGGTGGCGGACCGAAGCTGATTACGACGATTCCGGTCACGAGCGAGAAACCGTTCGGCTTCGACATCAGCGCCGCGGGGGACGGCAACTATTACCTCGCCGACGGTGCGAACGAGACGCTCGACGTATTCGACGCGACCACGATGAAGTTGCGTGACCGGATCAAGGCCGACTTCGCCGGTATCGGGCCGACACACGAAAAATCAGGCCCGTCGGGCGTGCTTCCCATTCCCGGCACGTCGCTGGTCTATGTGGGCGACGTGAATTCGGTCAAGGTGATCGACGTCGCGTCGAAACAACTCGTCAAGCGCATCGAAGTCAGCTCGTCCGGCATCCGTGCGGACGAGGGCTGTCTCGACCCGAAGCACCACGTCGCGATGTTCTCGAGCGGGGCGGAGCAGCCTCCTTTCGTGACCTTCATCAATACCGACACGCAGTCGGTAATGGCGAAGATGCCGCTTGCGGACTCGACCGGCCTCGAGGCATGCGAGTTCGACCCGAAGAACGACAACTTCGTGCTGAACAATGACGGGACGAAGGCGAATCCGAAGGGCGAGGTCGACCTGATTCCGGTGAAGACGGTGCTCGAGGGCAAGCCGGCCATTCAGGCCGCGCTGAAGCTGAAGGGGTGTGAAGGCCCGAGCGGCCTCGCGCTCGGACCGGGCAACGATGCGCTGATCGGCTGCGACCCCGATGAAGGCGGCAAGCAGACGACGCTGATCATCGACCGGACGGACGGTACGACGCTCGCGCAACTGCCGTTCGGGGGCGCCGACGAGGTGGTCTACGACCCGGTTTCGAATCGCTACTTCCTCGCTGGCGGTCACCACTCCAAGGACAACGTATCGCGGGTCGGCGCGAAGGACGCGAAGTTCGACCCCGCCCTCGCGGTCGTCGACGCCAGCACCCGCAGTCTCGTTGCAATCGTCCCGACCGGCAAGTTCTCGCATTCGGTCGCGGTCGACGGTGCGTCGCATCACGTTTTCGTCCCGTACGGCGCAGGGTCACCCGAGCAGTTCCCGGGAACCGGTATCGCCGTGTTCGCGACGGAGTAACGGCTCCAGTGCGGTGATTGTCCGCGGGAGAACGGTTCCCGCGGATTTTTTTGACGTCGCGCTCGTGCGCAGCGAGAGACCGACTATCGGACCCGGCGGCACGTCACGAGGCTGGATGGTCAGGTCGTGCGGCCTGGCCGGACGTACGCCGGAACGCGAGCGTGCCAGGTGAAGTGGAGTCAGGAGATGGAAGTGAAACACGGGTGGCCGATTCTGCGGTTACTGAAGCTGCTGGGCGTTTGCGCCGGATGCGCCGGCACCATGCATGCGTCGTTTGCCGAAGACGCGCGCGGCAACGCCCCGATGCCGACCTACGTGCTGAGTTACGCGCAGACGCAGACGCTGCTCTCGCTCGCCGTCGCCGAGGCGAACGCGCGGCACCTGGCGATGGGCTTCGCTGTCGTCGATCCGGGCGGGCATCTGCTGGCCGCCGTGCGGATGGATGGCGCATCGTTTTCGAGTGTCGACTTCGCACGCGGCAAGGCGTTCGCGTCCGTCGCGCTGGGCGGCCAGTCCGGCGTCACGCTCGAACATCGCTACCGCGACGATCCGTCCGAATACAGCAACATGTCCGGCGCCGGCTATTACGCGCCGTTTCTGCCCGGCCGCGGCACGTTTCCGGTCTTCATGAACGGCCATTTGCTCGGTGCGCTCGGTGCCGCCGGCGCACCGTCCGAGACCGACGATCAGGTGGTCCTGAAGGCGATCGCCGGGCTCGGCGCTCAATCCGCGCGTTGATCGCGCTTTGTCCTTGAAAACCAGTCTGGAAGACGTATGACACACAACATGGAAATGGAGCACTCGGGCGATACCCCGGCAATCGACATCGAGACGGGCCGTGCAGTGACGATGGACGGAACCGCACAATGCCGCCGGACCATGCTGAAGCTCGGCTTCGGCGCGCTTGCGGCAGGGTTGACTGGCGTCGCACGGGCGCAAGCGGCGGCCCCGAAGGTGCGAGCGGCAACGATGCACGTGCTGCCGGGTGGCAAGACGGTGAAGCTGGTGCCGTCGTGGGATACGGTGCAGGTCGGGCAAATGACGCCGGATGCCGCGGCGGCGGCTTCGATCCGGTCCGGCGACACCGTCTGGTACGACGGCACGTGGACCAACTGGGGCAACGAGGCGAAGTACGGGATGGGGTTCAAGGAGCGCGAGCCCATTCGCAAGAAATATCCGAACGGTGCATTTTCGCTGATCGGGCCGGTCGAGATCGAAGGCGCGGAACCCGGCGATGTCGTCGAATGCCGCATGTTGAAGATGCGGCCGATCGACTGGGGCTGGAACTCCGCGCCTCCGGGCGTCGGTGCACTGCCCGGTGATTTCGGTCCGTACCTGCGCTACCTGAAATTCGACGACGAGCGCACCTATGCGTCGTATGTACCGGGCGTGCGAATTCCGTTGAAGCCGTTCCAGGCCTATCTCGGCACCCAGCCGCCCGGCGACCGCGTGACGAGCGCGAACTTCGCCGGCAGCTATGGCGGCAATCTCGACTGTGCCGTTCTCGGCGTCGGCACGTCGGTATTTCTGCCCGTTCAAGTCGCGGGTGCGCGCGTATGGACGGGCGGCTCCATGGGGGCGTCCGGCGAGGGCAATGTCGACCAGACATCGATCGAATCCGCATTCGAGGAAATGCGAATCCAGTTCCTGCTCCACAAGCGGTCGTCGCTGAATGGCCCGATCGCCGAAACGCCCGAGCACTGGATCGGCTTCGGTTTCGCCGATAGCCTCGACGACGCGCTCGTTGCGTGCATTCGCCAGACGATCGGCTGGATGTCGGCCGCTACCGGGATTCCAGCAGTCGATTGCTACGGGATCCTGAGCGTGGCCGGAAGCTTCCGGATCACGCAGTATGCGCATCAGACCCGAACCGTCTACAAGACGGAACCGCCGAAGGGCGTGCACTGCATGGTGCCGAAGCAGATTTTCTCGGCCGAGATGCTGCGGCGCCTGTCGGATTACACGCGCGCGTAAGCGCAGGTTCGTTACTGCTTTTGAACGAGCGGCCGCACCGGCCGGATCCGTGCGTCACGGCGGGTCGGCGGGTGCGTGCCGCGGGAGGGTGCGTAGTGAAACTGAATGATCAAAAGACGACGGTCGATGCCGGCATGCCGCCAGTCGGCGCAATGAGCCGGACCGTCGCGTTGCTGGTCTGCTTTCTCGTCGTCGTTCTCGACGGCTTCAACACGACGTCGATCTCGTTCGTCGTGCCGACGCTGGCGCGCGACTGGCACCTCGCGCCGGCTGCGTTCACGCCGGTTTTCGTGGCGACCAACATCGGCGCGGCGATCGGCTTCATCGTCACCGGCCCGCTCGCCAGTCGCTTCGGACATCGTTCGGTCGGGCTGGCCAGCGTCGCGCTGTTCGGCGGTTGTACGTTGCTGACGATGTATGCAGGCAGCGTGGCGTTGCTGTCGGCGTTGCGGGTGCTGTCCGCGATCGGGCTGGGCGCGGCGCTGCCGATCGCGATCACGGCCTCGGCGGCGATCATCGGCGCGAAGCATAAGGTTGCCGCATCGGTGCTGGTGACGACCGGGATGTCGGTCGGCGCCGTGGCCGGAGGGTTGATCGGAGGCCCGCTGATGCACCGCTTCGGCTGGCAGGCGGTGTTCCTGATCGGCGGCGTACTGCCGTTTGTCGTCGCGCCCGCGTTCTTCCGGATCCTGCCCCCGGCCGCCGCCGCGGGATCCGGTACGCAGCATCCGGAGCGGCCGGTGGCGAGCCCGGTGCGGGCGTTGTTCTCCGACGGTCGTGCGCGTTATACCGGCGTGCTGTGGCTGTTCTCGTTCCTGATCTTCATGGACGTCTATGCCCTGCTGTTCTGGCTGCCGACCCTGCTGCTGTCGTTCGGCTTTTCGCTCGATCGGGCACCGGCCGGCATGGCCGCGTTCAGTATCGGCGGGCTGAGCGGCAACCTCCTGATGACGGCGGCCATCACGGCGATGACGGTGTCCGGGCGGTTGCGTGTGAAGTCGGCGCTGGCGGCGGGGATCGTCTGCGTGATCGCCGGCGTCGCGGTGCTGAGCCTGGCCGCATTGTCGCCGTCGACCGTGCTGCTGTCGATCGGTGTGATCGGCGCGGGGCTCGTCAACGGGATCATGGGGCAGACGGCGCTGGCGGTCGCATTTTATCCGCCGGGCATTCGCGCAACCGGCGTCGGCTGGGGACATGCAATCGGGCGGATCGGTTCATTCGTCGGCCCGGCAATCGGCGGCGCGCTGCTCGCGACGGGCTGGGATCCACGCCACATCGTGCTCGTCGCCGTGGTGCCGGCGATTGCCGCAATCGCCGCGCTCGGCGTGCTGGCGCTCATCGGTCGCGGCACGGTGGGCCCGGAGCCTGCCGCGAGCGGTGCGCCGGCCGGCCACTGAATCGTTCTCGACACACCTTTCTGAACAACCTGCGGAATCACGCTCGATCATGAAAATCATTGCTTACGCCGACGCCGGCCATCAAGCGCTGGGCGTCGTCACCAGCGATACGCATTTCGTCCCCGTTGCGGAAATCGCCCCGGATCTGCCCACGAACCTGATCGATCTGCTCGAGATGGACGACGGGCTTGAGCGCCTGCGTGCATCGGCTGCCGGCAAGACTGGCAATCGACTGCTCTCGTCGGTGACGCTGAAGCCGTTCCTGAACCGGCCGAACGCGATGTGGGCGCTTGCGCTGAACTTCAAGAGCCACATTGCCGAGACCGGACTGCAAACGAACCCCGACTATCCGCATTTGTTCCTGCGGACGGCCGCATCGTACGTCGGCGCGGGCGAGCCGATCGTCGCGCCGCCGGAAGCCGTGGCGCGCGCATTCGACTACGAGGGGGAACTCGGCGTGATCATCGGCAAGCCCGGGCGCTATATTCCCGTCGAGCGCGCGCTGGAATACGTCGCCGGCTACACCTGCCTGAATGAAGGCTCGGTGCGCGAATACCAGGTGCACAACCGGCAATTCGGCCTCGGAAAATGTTTCGAAGCGTCCGGTTCGTATGGCCCATGGCTCATGACTTCAGACGAGTTCGGCAATCCTGCGAAGCACACGGTGCTCACGCGCATCAACGGCATCGTCCGGCAGCGGGCCCCCCTCGACGACATGCTGATCGACGTGGCGCACACGGTGAGCTATCTCAGCCGCGGCTACCGGCTGCGGCCGGGCGACCTGATCGCGATGGGCACGCCCGGCGCGCTGAAGCCGGAACCCGGCGACGTCGCCGGGAATGACCTGTCGCGACAGTACGGACCGTTTCCGACGCCGGGCCTCGTGCACATGCGTCCGGGCGACTGGGTCGAAATCGAGATCGACGGGTTAGGCATACTCAGCAATCCGGTGATTGCGGATCCGACCGATCTGCTGGCCTGAGTGGTGCCATGCAGGCGTGCGGGGATCCGCACGCCTGCGGCAGACCGATCGCGCCGGTCAGTCGAAACGCTCCCGGTCGAGCGTGATCGAATGCCGGCGAAACTCGCTCGGCGGCACGCCCATGTGCTGCGCAAAGAAACGAGTGAAGTGACTGTGCTCCTCGAAGCCGAGCTCGTCGGCGATGTCGGCGAGCGGCCGGCCACTCTCGGCGAGCAGGCGAATCGCATGCGACATTCGAACCCAGTCGATGAAGTGCTGCGGCGAGATCCCCATGCAGCGCCGGAACTGCTCGAAAAAGCGTGACCGCGACAGCCCGACCTCGGCGGCGACCTGTGTAACGGTCATGTTCGCCGATGGCGCGCGCTTGATGAAGTCGAGCGCCTTACGGATTCTGAAGTCGACCGGGCGCGTGGACGGCGCGATGCGCGTCGTCAGTTCCGGATCGGCAAAATCGCGCCCGAGCGCCGTGAGGAGATCCTCGAGGATCGGCACGCAACCGGCATCGTGTGCAACGAGATGATTCGTGATGGCGGCCGCCAGACGGTCGACGTGGTGCTGTACGTCCGGCGTGACGACAACCAGCTGGCGCGGAAAGATGTCGGACGGGCCGCCGTCGGCCAGGCCGAGCCGCTTGCGCAGCCAGGGTGTTTCTATGACGAGCGACAGGATCAGCGACGGCGTGTCCTTGTTTGCGGACTTCGCGTGTTCGATCCACGGATTCAGGCAAATCGCAGCGTCGGCGCTGAGCGTGCATGCCTGCGAACCCATCCGGAAATCACAATCGCTTCCGCCAAGCTTGAACAGGAACTGGTACTGCGAGTGCGCATGCGCGACCAGCTGCCGGCTGATGAAGTTCACCGTGGCACGGCCGAACTCACCTTGCAGAATCCAGACCGGCCTTTCCGATTCCATTGCTGCTAGCACCATTTCCCTCTTCTCCGAAATCGCCGCGGCTGGAGCGCCGTCGCCGGTTCGGCGCGTCCTGCTCCGTTGCAAACGGCCGCCGTGTCGCGACAAGGAGACGTCGCTTGAACGCGCGTACAAGCCGCCTACTTAATCAAATGCGTGCCGGCCCGTCAATCCGGGGAAGATCGCAGATGTCGCTTGTGCAACGCCGGACCTGCCTCGCCGTAAAAATCCGGACGATCGGGTAAATCGTCGCTTCAATCGACCATCACCGCAGCGGCGCCCACGATAGAGTGTCATGCGAGCGGGGCGCACTGCGCAGTCCTGACGGGATTGAGTTCACGAGAGGTCGAGGATGACGGCATGGTTTGAACGCGACGGTATTCGTCTCGCATATGAGGAATCGGGTCCGGAAGATGCGCCCGTGGTGGTTTTCAGTCATGGCTTCCTGATGGACGGCGACATGTTTCGCCCCAACGTCGAGGCACTGAGCGATGTGTTTCGTTGTGTCGTCTGGGATCAGCGCGGCTTCGGCTCGACGGGGCCGATCGAACGGCCGTTCAGCTACTGGGATTCGGCACGCGATCTGATCGCGCTGCTCGATCATCTCGAGATTGCGTCCGCCTCGCTGGTAGGCATGTCGCAGGGTGGATTCGTGTCGATGCGCGCGGCACTGCTCGAGCCCGCCCGATTCCGGGCACTTGCGCTCATCGCGACGCGCAGCGATCTCGATGACGCATCGGTGACGGCGTCGTTCGACGCGCTCAAGACGGAGTGGGCGAACAACGGTGCGCGCAACGTGGCGGCGCATCTCGCCGGGTTTCTGCTCGGGGCGGATTACGCCGCATCGGCGTGGATCGAGAAGTGGCTGAGAATGCCGCGTGAAAAGTTCGGCTACCCGGTCGATGCGCTCACGACGCGCGATGATATTACGCCACGGCTCGCCGAGATCACCCATGCGGCGATCGTATTCCATGGCGATGCCGATGCGGCCATTCCGCTGCGTTGCGGTATCGCGCTTTCCGACAATCTGCCGAACTCCAGAGGAATCGTCCGTGTGGCCGATGCGGGGCATACGCCGAACCTCACCCATGCGCGTGATGTCAATCCGAAGCTGAGGGACTTCTTGTTGCGTTACGGGCGCTGACCGAACCGCTGCTTTGGTCTGACGGAGCTGCGCCGATCATGCATTCACCCGCTTTACGGAATGAATGAAGGAATGCGAATGAAGGCGGAATCGAGAGGATGAGGGCGAGGAAATCCGGACGATCCGGTAAGCGAGCGCACCTTTCGGTGAACGGCCATCTGGATGCGAGCCATATAGTCCTGTCGACCGCAATACCGACATCCGAAGGAATGAACATGCTTTTCATCGTTTACTGCCTCGATCACCCTGGCATGACGGACCGTCGTCAGATCCACTTTGCCGCGCATAAGGCGCGATTGCTTGCGTCCCCGTTGAAGGCGCGGATGGCGGGGCCACTTGTCGACGCCGACGGCGCGGTGGGTGGCAGCCTGTTTCTGTATGAAGCCGACGATATCGAAGCAGTGCGGCAACTGGTGCTCGACGATCCGTTTTATACCGACGGCATCTGGAAGTCCGTCGATATCCGGCTGTTCCTGAACCGCGCAGGCGAGCACTGATCGATCTTCGGCGCGATCCGACTGACCGGGGCAACTGTCCTGGCGGTGCGGCGTGGATCGGACACAGGTCGATGCGCGACAGGCGTCGCGGTCATTTCTGGCGACTTGATTGAAAATTCCCATGGTCCGAATTGGAACGCTCGAGGTTTTTCTGGACAGACGTGAAATTCGCTCTAACGGCAAACTGCTGCCCATGAGCAGTCGCGCGTTCGACATTCTCGAACTTCTGATTCGGGCGAACGGTGCATTGGTGTCGAAAGACGAGATCATGCAGCGCGTATGGCCGCACACGGTCGTGGAGGAAAACAATCTTCAGGTGCATGTCGTCGCGTTGCGCAAGGCGCTGGCGGGCGACCGGAACCTGATCGTCACGGTGCCGCGACGCGGCTACCGGCTGCTGACGACGACGCGCACCTATGCGCTGCAGCAGCTCGAGAACAACGGCGAACGTGCGGCTGCGGCGCTTGCGCATGCGAACGACTTCCACGCGTTGTTCAGGCTTGCGCCAGCCGGCGGCGAAGGGCTGCCGGGCGAATCGCGGCTCCACCTGATTCGACGCGAGCCGGAAAAATTGCGTGGTGCGGAGGCGCCAGGGGGACGCGTCGAGCATGAATGACGCGACCGGCCTGGAGCGATTTTTAGTTGAAACGTGGCGTTGATATCCTGATTTCGGGCGGCGGGACCTCAGTAATCACGATGCTCGTGTTCACGCTCGTGTTCGTGCTCGCGCCACGGATCACGTTCACGCGGATGACGATGCATCCACGCTTCGTGCTCCCAGTAACGATGGCCGTCCCAGTAGCGGTCGCCGTGCATGCCGATCGAGATCGACACATCCGCCGCCGGGGCCGGACGCTCTTCGTATGCCGGCTGCGGTGCAACGTAGACTTGCGCGAAGGCCGCGCTGGCCGCCACGAGTGTGCCGCCGGCCACGAGTGTCGGCAGAATTCGACGTATTGCAATGGTCTTGGGTTTCATCGCGCTGTCCTCCATCAAATACCTGAAGACGAGCAGGATTCGTTCCCATGCGGAGCGGCGGCCGCTTCGGTCGCTATTTCAAACATGCCGCCGCGCCTCATCGCCGCCAGTGCCGATCCGCTGTCGGAACGCACATTGAGCCGTTCGCGGTTCGACGCGATGAACGGAAGCGGCCGCGGCATTGGATGCAATGCCGCGGCCGGGAGAGGGGGAAGGAGAGAGCAGGGCAGGTTCAGGTGCGCGGCACGTCGTTTCGTGCCGTGCGTCGCGAACCTGCCTGCCCGTGGATCAGGCGACCGCCGAGCGCGCGACCCGCACCGGCACCGACTTGTACGACGGCGTGCCGCTTTCCTTGTCGATGTAGTCGAGCGGCACGAGCACGTTCGCTTCCGGGTAATACGCGCCGACCGATCCCGGCGCGATGTCGTACTCGATCGCGGTGATCTTCTCGAGCCGCAGCGTGCGGCCCGACGCGGTGACCGTCTCGATGTCGACGAGGTCGCCGTGTTCGAGCCCGTACTTCGCGAGATCGGCCACGTTCATGAACAGAACGTCGCGACGCCCGAACACGCCGCGATAGCGGTCGTCGAGCCCGTAGATCGTCGTGTTGTACTGGTCGTGGCTGCGCAGCGTGATCAGCCGCAGCACCTGCTCGGCGCCAAGCACGTCCGCGTCTTCCTTCACGCCCTGGTAGACCGAGAACATCGCCTTGCCGGTCGGCGTGGGCCACACGCGCTCGGTCGGCGGCAGCGGCAGGCGGAAGCCGCCCGGCGTGCGGATCCGCTCGTTGAATGCCTCGAAGCCGGGCACCGTCTTGTCGATCAGGTCGCGGATGCGGTCGTAGTCGGCGATCAGGTCGAGCCACGCGACCTTGCTGGCCGGCAGCGTCGCATGAGCGATCCCCGCGACGATCGCGGGCTCCGAGCGCAACTGGTCGGACGCAGGCTTGAGCTTGCCGGCCGACGCGTGGACCATCGACATCGAATCCTCGACGGTGATCGATTGCTGGCCGCTCGTCTGCATGTCGAGCTCGGTGCGGCCGAGCACGGGCAGGATGTAGGTTTCCTTCGCCACCAGCAGATGCGAGCGGTTCAGCTTCGTGCCGAGATGCACGCTGAGGTCGAGCTTCGCCATCGCGGGGAACGACAGCTCGGGATCGGGCAGCGCGACCGCGAAGTTGCCGCCGAGGCACAGCAGGGCCTTGGCCTGGCCGTCGACCATCGCCTGCATCGCCTGCACGGCGTCGTGCCCGTGGTGCGCGGGCGGCTTGAAGCCGCATACGTCCTCGATCTTCTGCAGGAACTCGGCCGACGGCTTCTCGGTGATGCCGACCGTGCGGTTGCCCTGCACGTTGGAGTGGCCGCGCAGCGGGCACACGCCCGCGCCGGGCTTGCCGAAGTTGCCGCGCATCAGCAGCAGGTCGGCGATCAGGCGCACGGTCGCGGTGCCCTTGTTGTGCTGCGTGACGCCCATCCCGTACGTGATGATCGTCGCGTTCGACTTCGCATAGGCGAGCGCGACCTGCTCGAGCTGCGCCTGGCTCAGGCCGCTCGCACGCTCGATGTCGTCCCACGACGTGGCCTGCAGGTCGGTGGAGAACGCGTCGAAGCCGTTGGTGTGCTGCGCGATGAAGTCGCGGTCGAGCACGTCGCCGCGCTCGGCCTCGAGCTGCAGCAGCGCCTTCATGATGCCCTTCAGCGCGGCCGCGTCGCCGCCCGCGTCGACCTGGTAGTACGTCGACGCGATGCGCGTCGAGCCGAACGACGCCATCTCGATCATGTCCTGCGGATCGGCAAAGCGTTCGAGCGCGCGTTCGCGCAGCGGATTGAACACGATGATCGGCACGTGGCGGCGCGAGCACTCGTGCAGCGTGCCCATCATCCGCGGGTGGTTGGTGCCGGGGTTGTGGCCGATCGAGATGATCAGCTCGCAGTGGTCGAAATCCTCCAGCGACACCGTGCCCTTGCCGATCCCGATCGACTGCGGCAGGCCGACGCTGGTCGGCTCGTGGCACATGTTCGAGCAGTCGGGGAAGTTGTTGGTGCCGAGCTCGCGCGCGAAAAGCTGATACAGGTACGCGGCTTCGTTCGACGCGCGGCCCGATGTATAGAACTCGACCTGCTCGGGCGGCAGCGCACGCAGCACCTCGCCGATGCGCGCGAACGCGTCGTCCCATTCGACCGCGCGGAACGTGTCGGTCGCGCGATCGTAGACGAGCGGATGCGTGAGCCGGCCCATGTTCTCCAGTTCGTAGTCGGACATCCGCAACAGCGACGATACCGTGTTCGCCGCGAAGAACTCGGGCGTCACGCGCTTGGTCGTCGCTTCCCACGTGACGGCCTTCGCGCCGTTCTCGCAGAACTGGAACGTCGACTTGTGTTCCTTGTCGGGCCACGCGCAGCCGGGACAGTCGAAACCGTCGGGCTGGTTGGTCCGCATCAGCACGATCGGCGCCTCGATGGTTTCCATCTGCGTGCGCACGGCCTCGGCTGTCGCGCGAAGCGCGCCCCAACCGCCGGCGGGCCCATCGTACTTCCTGATGCCTGGCACTTCGCGTCGATTTGTCATGTGATTCTCCATGAGCCTTTTCCCGCTGCGGGCGGCTCGGGTTGCGCCGCGTCGCGGCGTGGGGCGGTGCCGTCGGGCGGACGGCGCCGGTGATGCGGGCCCGTGCGTCCGGGCCCGCCTGTTATCGGTGATTCAGGGTGCGTCCTTCTTCGCACTGGACGACTTCTTTCCGGATGTCTTCGCGACCGGAGGCGGCGTCTGAGCCTTCGCTTCGTCATCCTTTTCATCCGTCGACGCCTTCGCCGCGTTGCCGTTCGGCCTGGCTTTTCCGTCGGCGTCCTTTTTCGCGTCCCTGGCGTCGGGCGACGCCAGCTTGTTGAACTTCACTTCGTCGCTCGCCTTGTCGTAATCGACTTCGACGCGATCGCCGGACGTCAGCTTGTCCGCGAGGATCTCCTTCGCGAGCTTCGTCTCGATGATCTGGCGCACCTGCCGCTTCAGTTCGCGCGCGCCGAATTCCGGCTGATAGCCGGCTTCGGTCAGGTGTTCGACGAGCGAGTCGCCCATCACGAGCGTGATGTCCTGCGCGGCGGCGGTGCGCACCACGCGGTCGAGCTGGATCTGCACGATCGAGCGGATGTTCTCCTTCGACAGCGCATGGAACACGATCACCTCGTCGATCCGGTTCAGGAACTCGGGGCGGAAATGGCCCTTCAGCACCTGCATCAGCGCCTCGCGGATCGCCTTGTCGGTCTTGCGCGCGGCTTCCGGCTGCGTGAGGTTGTCCATGATGATCGCGGCGCCGAGGTTGCTCGTCGCGATGATGATCGTGTTGCTGAAGTCGACCACGCGGCCCTTGCCGTCGGTCAGGCGGCCGTCGTCGAACACCTGCAGCAGCACGTTGTAGACGTCCGGATGCGCCTTCTCGATCTCGTCGAGCAGGATCACGCTGTACGGGCGGCGCCGCACGCGCTCGGTGAGCTGGCCGCCTTCGTCGTAGCCGACGTAGCCGGGCGGCGCGCCGATCAGCCGCGCGACCGCGTGCCGCTCCATATACTCGGACATGTCGATGCGGATGATCGCCTGCTCGTCGCCGAACACGGTCTCGGCCAGCGCCTTCGCGAGCTCGGTCTTGCCGACGCCGGTCGGCCCGAGGAACAGGAACGTCGCGATCGGACGGTGCGTCTGGCCGAGCCCGGCGCGAGACAGCCGCACCGCGTCGCTGACGGCGACCACCGCGTCGTTCTGGCCGACCACGCGCTCGCGCAGCTGCTCTTCCATCTTCAGCAGCTTCTGGCGCTCTTCCTGCGTGAGCTCGGACACCGGAATGCCGGTCAGCCGCGACACGACTTCGGCGACCGATTCGACCGTCACCTCGAGCGTCTCGGAACCGGTCTTGCGCTGCCACGCTTCCATCCTTTCGTCGAGCGACTTCTGCTTCTCGCTGATCTGCTCCTCGAACTGCTTCGCTTCGTCGAAGCGCTTGCGCGACGTCGCGTAGTCCTGCTCGCGCTTCAGCTGTGCGATCTGCGCTTCGCCTTCCTGGATGTCGACGGGGCGCGACGTCGCGCCGATCCGCACGCGCGCGGCGGCCTGGTCGATCAGGTCGATCGCCTTGTCGGGCAGGAAACGCGCGGTGATGTAGCGGTCGGCGAACTCGGCGGCCGCGACGAACGCGTCGTCGGCGAACGTCACCTGGTGGTGCGCCTCGAGGCTGTCGCGCAGCCCGCGCAGGATCACGATCGTCTGCTCGACGCTCGGTTCCGGGACGAACACCGGCTGGAAGCGCCGCTCCAGCGCCGCATCCTTCTCGATGTGCTTCTGGTATTCGTTCAGCGTGGTCGCGCCGATCAGGCTCAACTCGCCGCGCGCGAGCGCCGGCTTCAGCACGTTCGCGATGTCGAGCCCGCCTTCGCCGCCGCCCTGGCCCGCGCCGACGATCGTATGCAGCTCGTCGATGAACAGGATCAGTTCGTCATGCTTGGCGGTCACTTCGTCGATCAGCTGCTTCGCACGCTCCTCGAATTCGCCGCGATACTTCGCGCCGGCGACCATCGAGTTGATGTTGACTTCGACGAGCCGCTTGCCGCGCAGCACTTCGGGCACGTCGCCGTTCACGATCCGCTGCGCGAGGCCTTCGACGATCGCGGTCTTGCCGACACCGGGCTCGCCGATCAGCACCGGGTTGTTCTTCTTGCGGCGCGCGAGCACCTCGATCGTGCTCTCGATTTCCCGCGCGCGGCCGAGCACCGGGTCGAGCTTGCCCTGGCGCGCGATCGCGGTGAGGTCGCGGCCGAACTTGTCGAGATTCGGCGTGCCGGTCGGCGCGTCGACGCGGCCGTCTTCCGCACCCTTGCCGACGACCTTCACGACCTTCTGGCGTAGCGCTTCAGGCGTCACGCCGTATTTCTTCAGCAGCGTGCCGGCGATGCTGTCCGGCACCGACGCGAGACCGATCAGCAGATGCTCGGGGCCGATGTACGAGTGGCCGAGATCGCGCGACGCCTGGAATGCGTACTGCACGGCCTTCTTCACGCGCGGCGAGATCGACAGCCGGTCGAGCGAAGCGTCGGGGGAGGCCGTGCCGGTGTGCGCGTGCTCGTCGATGTACGACTGGATGTCGTGCGGCGACAGCTTCAGTTCCTTCAGCAGCGCGGCGCACACGTCGGTGTCCGCGAGCGCGTACAGCAGGTGTTCGGTGTCGAGTTCGCTGCGGCGCAGCGCGTGCGCCTTCTCGGCCGCGCGCTGCAACAGTTCGAGCGTTTGCTCGCTGAACGCGTCGGTCGGGTCGACCGATTCGCGCGGAATCTCGGCGGCAAGCGAGGGCGCGTCGCCGGACTCGCCGAACAGCGACGACGCACCGCCGCCCAGCAGCGAATCGAACGGGTTCAGCATGCTCTGATGCCGCATCAGCTGACGGAAGTGGTAGTCGCAGATCGAGATCGTCTTGCGCTCGCCGTCCTGCATCACGGTGGCGCGCGCGACGGCCGGCCGGGCGTGACAGATATCGCAAAGTGCGGGCATGGTGGTCTGGCTCCTGTCATTGAACGTGGATCGAAAGGGACGTCCCGATGTGCGCGGGCGCCCCGGGGTGCGCCTGCCGCACGACGTGACCGGCGGCGCGCGCGCCGCGCCGGCGCCCTCGCGCACCGTGCGCCGGCACGGCAACCGGCCGCGCTCGACGCCGGCAACACCGGTGCTTCGCTCGGCCCGCGGCATCACTTCGACTGCGTTCAAAATAGCGAATCGACCCATGTCCTCCAAGACACAGTTCCGCATCGGCCCGGCCGGGAATTGCACCCTCACATGCGTGCGAGCATGAGACGCAAGGAGTACAGACGAGCGCGCATGCGGGCGCGGCATGCGACAGACGGAAACGCGGCGGCGCGCGATGCGCGCGAAGCGCGGTGCGACATCGGCGCGCAGGGCGCCGGTGGAGAGCAAACGGGAGGGCGCGCGCGAGGTGAAACGCGGCTGCGCACGCGCATCGGTGCGATGACGCGGTGCGGTGGCGCGTTCGGGCGGGTTACGCGGCGCCCCGCGCGCACCGCGAGCGGTGCGTGGCGCGGGGCCGATGACGAAGAAGTCGGGTTGCACGGTGCAGGCCGAACAGGGCGCAACCGTGGCAGCCGCGATCAGTCGGAGAGTTTCATCGCGAGCCGCTGCCGTGCGATCTGCTTCATGTCGGTCGATAGCCCCGGATTCTGCAGACCATTGGCCCAGACGGAGAACGAATCCTCGATCAGGTTGCGGGTGTCGGGCGGCAGTTCGGCCAGCATCAGCGACACCACGGTGAACAGTACGGCGGTGTCGCCGGCCTGGCGGCTCGCGTTCGCGTCGATGACCTGCTTCAGGCTGTCGACCGACGCTTGCAGCGCCTGTAATGCGTCATTCGATTCGCTCATGTCACGCTCCATGCAGGAGGGCTCGGTCGGCGACGAACGTGCGGCCGGCCATGCGACCGGTGCGCGCGACACCCGGCAGGCATCACGCGCGGGCGGGACGTCAGGTCGCCGCGTTGGCCTGCGGCGCCACGGCCACCGATGCCTCGCTCGTCAGCATCAGGAACGTGAACGTTTCGCGCAGGTACAGGCGAACGACCTTGTCGGTATGGCTCGTGTAGCCGATCGACACGTCTTCGCCGAGGTGCAGTTCATAGTCGCCGCCGCGGGTGGACAGCACGCAGCCGCCGCTGATCGCCGGCGCCCAGATGATCTCGCCGCTGACGATGCGCTTGATGTGGCCGAGGACCGGATAGCCCTGGTCGCGCGCTTCGCTCAGCGCCGTATAGGCGTCCGAGCCGAGCACGACCGAGTACGGGCCGTCGACGCCGGCGAGCCGCAGCGCTTCCAGCGCGTCGCTGATCGCGTCCGGGTACGCGCTGACGTCGGCCGGCAGCGTGAGCTTGCGGTTCGACGTGCCTTCACGGATGCCGACGATGCCGGCGGCTTGATAGCCGTCGAAGATCGCGCCGTCTTCCGCGAACGCGAGCCGTTGCGCGGCGTCCTTCGCCGGCTGCCAGTCGGCATCGCGCGCGCCGCGCTCGACGCTGTCGATCGCATCGCGGCTCAGCTCGAACGGCACCGTCAGCTCGACGATCGTGCGGACTTCGCGCAGCCGTGCGCCCACCAGCTCGCGCGGCGCGGCGACCTCGCGCAGATGCCCGGTGCCGACGGCCGACAGCTCGGGGCCGGCCGGGCCTTCGACGTCGACCACGCGGCGCCCGGCCACCGAGCGCCTGAAGGTGCGTGCCACTTCTTCCTCGATCTGCTCCCAGGCGGACGAGGCGATCGGCGCGAGTTCGCGGTGCAGGTTATTCATAGGCCTTGGCTCCTTTCAGCGATCCGATGTTCAGCGAGCCGTCACGACGCAGCTCGGGCGATGGGGGGGCCGGCTGCGCGGCGGCGGTGGCGTCGGCGGCCGGTGCGGTGCGATCGGCGAGCGCTTCGAGCAGGTCGGCCGACGGCACGAAGAACAGCGAGCCGGTGACCGCGCGGCTGTAGTCGAGCAGCCGGTCGTAGTTGCCGGGCGGGCGGCCGACGAACATGTTCTCGAGCATCTGCTCGATCGGCGCCGGCGAGCGCGCGTAGCCGATGAAGTAGGTGCCGAATTCGCCGAAGCCGGGGCGCCCGAACGGCATGTTGTCGCGCAGGATCTTCACCTCCTGGCCGTTTTCGTCGAGCGTGGTCAGCGCGCTGTGCGAGCACGACGGCTTCACGTCCGGCGCCAGCTCGATGTCGGACAGCTTGGTGCGCCCGATGATGCGCTCCTGCGTCTCGACCGCGAGCGCGTTCCAGCCGGCCATGTCGTGCAGGTACTTCTGCACGATCACGTAGCTGCCGCCGGCGAATTCCGCATCTTCGTCGCCGATCACCGTGAAGTCGACCGCCTCGCGGCCTTCCGGGTTCTCGGTGCCGTCGACGAAGCCGATCATCGCGCGCTGGTCGAAGTTGCGGAAGCCGTGCACCTCGTCGACGACCGTGACCGCGTCGCCGAGCACGCCGAGCAGTTGCGTCGCGAGTTCGAAGCACAGGTCCATCGCGTCGGCGCGGATGTGCAGCAGGATGTCGCCAGGCGTCGCGACCGCCACGCGCTGGCCGGCGCCGAATTCGCGGAACGGATGCAGCGACGCGGGGCGCGGATCGCCGAACAGCGCATCCCATGCGTCGGCGCCGAAGCCGCATACGCAGGACAGGTTGCCGCCCGGCACGCGCTTGCCGACCGAGCGCACGAGCGCGGCGATGTCGCCGCACCACGCGCGGATCGTGTCGGCGCGCTCGGCGCCCGGGTTGACGGTTGCGACGAGGAAGATCGCGCTACGCGTGATCGGGCTGTGAACGGCCTGGGAAAGCGGGGGACGGGTTTGCATCGCGGCCTGCCGGTCAGTCATGTCGGGACGGACGGGCCGCGGTTGCCGCGGCGCGCGAAGACGAACGGTTGGACTGTGTCATGCGGCTGTTCTCTTTGTGACATGCGGATGAAGGACGTTGCGCGGGCATCGCGCAACGGGCCGCAGCGGCGGCAGCCCGCCGCCCGTGCGCGCAAGGGGGAGGCAGACAGGGTGGCCGCGCGTTCGCCCGGCGCGTGACCCTTCCGCACCGCGTAACGTCGTCGAGCCTGCAATCTAGCAGCTTCGGCGGGTCTTTGGAACACGTATCGGCAATCTGTCATTCGAATGGGTTGATCGGGGTCCGATTTTGCGTCGCGGGCGTGCAGCTGTACTCCTGAAACCCGCGGCGCTGTGCTCTTGAGCGGGCGTGGCGCGTGCAGTAGATTAGGTTCGCTCCGCCCGCGACGAGGGCCATCATGATGAACCTGCTGGAAGCGATGCGTATTTATGTTGCGGTGGTCGCGCGGGCCAGCACCGTGGCCGATGCGTGCGCAACCGTTCCCGATGCATCCGTCGCGGGCTTCCCGCCGCCCGAAACCCTTCGCCGTGTCGACGGAGCGTCGAGCGCGGCCCCTACGTCACTGCACCGGTCATCGCCTTGAATACGTCCACTGCTTCCGCCGATACGGCCACCGAGCGCATCCGCCGCCGCTTCGGACACTTCCTCCATGCGGCCGAGCTGGCCGGGCTGATCGTGATCGGTCTCGCGACCGCGTTCGCGATGACGCAGGAAGCGTGGAAGGTCGTGCTCGCGGGCGAGGTGTCGCTGACCGACCTGCTGCTGATGTTTCTCTATCTCGAAGTGCTCGCGATGGACGTGCGTTACCTGCGGCTCGGCCGGCTGCCGGTGCGCTTTCCGCTGTTCATCGCGATGACGTCGCTCGCGCGCGACCTGATCCTGCGCGGCGCCACCGACAGCCCCGAGCGGATGCTGATGACCACGTTCGGGATCGTGCTGCTCGCGGTGGGCGTGCTGATCCTCAGCTTCGGTCAGCATCGCTTTCCGATGGAAGTCGACGATGTCGAGGAGGATGCGCATACGCGGCGGTAATATGCGACGCCAGCACTGGCGGCGATCGAAAAGTCGCGAGCCGATTGCCGCATGCATGGTGATGCCGAGCTTCCAGAATCCGCTCGGTTTCCAGATGCCCGACGAGCGCAAGCGCGAACTGGTTGAATTCGCAACGAAAGCCGACATGCCGGTGATCGAGAACGGCGTGTACAACGAACTGTATTTCGGCCATGCGCACCCGAGCGCGCTGAAGGCGTTCGACCGCAACGGGATCGTGCTGCACTGCGCGTCGTTCTCGAAGAGCCTGACGGCCGCCTGCCGGATCGGCTGGGCGCTGCCGGGCCGCTATCGCGAACAGGTCGAGAAGCTGAAGTTCCTGAACACGCTGGCGACGCCGTCGCTGCCGCAGCTCGCGATCGCCGAGTTTCTCGAGCGCGATGGCTACGAACATCACTTGCGGCGCTTGCGCAAGGCATATGCGCAGCAGGCGAACCTGATGCGCGCGATGGTGTCGCGGTTCTTTCCGGAGGGCACGCGCATCTCGAGCCCGGCGGGCGGCTACGTGCTGTGGGTCGAGTTGCCGCCGCAGGTCGATGCGATGCGGCTGTACCAGCTCGCGCTGGAGCAGGGGATCACGATCGGCCCCGGCTACATGTTCTCGATCGAGGACACCTACCGTAATTTCATCCGGCTGAACTACAGCAGCCCGTGGTCGCCGGAGACCGAGCGGGCGATCGTCACGGTCGGCAAGCTCGCGACGGCCTGCATGGACTGACGGCGCGGCACGCGGATTGCTCCGGTCGCGCAACCCCGTGCGCACGCGTGCGGTGTTGCACGTGTTGCACCGCAACGTGGATGACGTTCCATGCCGGTCGTGGATCGCATGCGAGCCACAGTCCGTGTTTGCGTGCGCTGCGGGGGCGTCTGTACCTGTTCTTTTCAGGAAGGACACCGATAATGGGATCGTTACCCCGCCCCAAGGGAGTCACGCCATGTCCGCAAGCACCACCTCGTCTTCACCTCCTGATCTCACACAGGGCATCGCGCTCGACGATCTCGCCGACGGCGCGATGATCGAGGGCCGGGTCGGCGACGCAGCGGTGCTGCTGGTACGCCGCGCCGACGAACTGTTTGCCGTGGGCGCGCAATGCCCGCACTACGGCGCACCGCTGGCTGAAGGATTGCTGGTCGGCGATACGCTCCGCTGTCCGTGGCATCACGCGGCGTTCTGCTTGCGCACCGGCGAACTGCTGCGCGCGCCGGCACTCGACGGCCTGACGTGCTGGCGCGTCGAGCGTCGCGATGGCCGCGCGGTCGTGCTCGATGCACGGCCGGCCGCATCGCCGCCGGTGTTGAACACGGCCGGGCTGCCCGAGTCGGTCGTGATCGTCGGCGGCGGCGCGGCCGCGATCGCGGCGGCCGTGACGCTGCGGCAGGAAGGCTATCCGCACGCGATCACGCTGCTGAGCGCGGATAGCGAGCCGCCGTACGATCGGCCGAACCTGTCGAAGGACTATCTGGCCGGCACGGCCGAGGCCGACTGGCTGCCGCTGCGCGGCGCGTCGTTCTATACCGAGCAGCGCATCGACGTGCGCTGCGGCACGCGCGTCGCGCGGATCGACCCCGCGCAGCACGCGGTCGAACTCGCGGACGGCAGCCGCGTCGGCTACGGCGCGCTGCTGCTCGCGACCGGCGCCGAGCCGAACCGGCTGACCGTGCCGGGTGCCGATCTGCCGCACGTGTGCGTGCTGCGCTCGCGCGCCGATTGCGATGCGCTGATCGGCAAGCTGACGAGCGCGCAGCGCTGCGTCGTGGTCGGCGCGAGCTTCATCGGCCTCGAAGCGGCCGCCGCGCTGCGCACGCGCGGGCTCGACGTGCAGGTGGTCGCGCCCGATGCGCATCCGATGGCGCGGGTGCTCGGCGACGCGCTCGGCGACACGATCCGCGCGCTGCACGAATCGCACGGCGTGACGTTCCATCTCGGCGCGACGCCCACGCAGATCGCGCCGGACCGCGTGACGCTGTCGAACGGCGACGCGCTGCCGGCCGACGTGGTGGTGGTCGGCATCGGCGTGCACCCGAACGTCGCGCTCGCGCAGGACGCGGCATTGGCCGTCGATCGCGGCGTGACGGTCGACCGTTTCCTGCAGACGAGCGCACCGGACATCTACGCGGCCGGCGATATCGCGCGCTGGCCCGATCCGTTGACGGGCGAACGCATTCGCGTCGAGCACTGGGTCGTCGCGGAGCGGCAGGGCATCGCCGCGGCGCGCAACATGCTCGGCCAGCAGCGGCCGTTCGACGCGGTGCCGTTCTTCTGGAGCCAGCATTACGACCTGACGATCCGCTATGTCGGCCATGCGGAGCAATGGGACCGCGTCGAGATCGACGGAGACTTGCGCGCGCATGACGGTTCGGTGACGTTCTGGCGCGGCAATACGCGGCTCGCGGTCGCGACGATCGGCCGCGATCTCGACTGCCTGCGGGCGGAAGCGGCGCTGGAGCAGCAGGGCGCGCCGCACGTGTGATGACGGGATGGCATGGCGACGTCTTCCCGTCGCTGAATGCAGCGCAGCCCACGCTCTCCTGATTTCCCGATGCGCGCCGCCGGGTGCGCGCCTTGCTCGATCGACGCGACGGTCACATCCACCTTTTTCGCCGTCGCCAAGGAGGGCCCGACACGAAAGCCGTCGTATTTCACGGCATCGGCGACTTTCGCATCGATAACCGGAACGAGGAGGGCCGAGATGAACGCAATCAACGATCGCTACGACAACTGCATGGCTGCGTGCGATGCGTGCGCGCTCGCATGCGATGCATGCACGGCCGGGTGCCTCGCGGAACCCGACCCGCACGCGCTGGCCGGCTGCATTGCGCTCGACATCGAGTGCGCGCAGCTGTGCCGCTTCGCATCGGGCGCAATGGCGCGCCGCAGCGTGCTCGCACCGCAGGTGTGTGCGCTGTGCGCGCATGCGTGCGAGCTGTGCGCGGCCGAGTGCCTGCTGCATGCGCATGACCATTGCCGCCGCTGCGCGCTGGCATGCGACGCGTGTGCGGCGATGTGCCGCGCGATGGCATGAGCGGTCAGCGCGCGTCCTGAACCTTGCGCGCGACGCGCTGCAGCAGCGCGTCGAGCACCGCCATCTCGACGGGCTTCACGAGGTGATCGTCGAAGCCCGCGCTCGCGGTGCGCGCGAGGTCGTCCGGGCGTGCATGGCCGGACAGCGCGGCGCAGGTCATGCCGGCCAGCGCGTCGATCGCGCGCAGTTCGCGCAGCAGCGTGAAGCCGTCGACGTCGGGCATCGACAGGTCGATGAGCATCAGGTGCGGGACCATGTCGCGGGCGAGCGCGAGCGCGTCGTCCGCGTTGTACGCGACGCGCGGCGCGTGGCCCTTGACCTGCAGCAGCACCGCGAGCGTGTCGGCGGAGTCGTGGTTGTCGTCGACCACCACGATGCGCAGCGGCACACCCGCCGGCTGTTCGATTGCGCGCGGCGCGGGCGCGTCGACGGGCGCCGTGCGCGCGGCATGCTCGACCGGCAGCCGCACCGTGAACGTCGCGCCGTGGCCGGGGCCGTCGCTTTCGGCGGCAATCCTCCCGCCGTGCAGCTCGACGAACGACCGGCAGATCGCGAGGCCGAGCCCGAACCCGTCCGACGGGCGCCGACCCGCCACGCCTTCCTGTTCGAACAGGTCGAAGATCGATTCGAGCGAGCCCGGCGCGATGCCGACGCCGTGATCGGTCACGCGGATCGCGACGACCGAGCCTTCGACGCGCGCGCCGACGTCGATGCGGCCGCCGTGCGGCGAGAATTTCGATGCGTTGTCGAGCAGGTTGTGCAGCACCTGCACGAGTCGCGCGGCGTCGCCGCACACCACCAGCGGATCGGCCGGCAGGTCGACGCGGATGCGCTGCTCGCGCGCGGCCAGCTTCGGCTGGATGCTTTCCACGCCGCGGCAGACGAGGTCGCGCACGGTCACCGGCGCGTTGTTGAGCTCGACCTTGCCGGCCGTGATGCGCCCGACGTCGAGCAGGTCGTCGACCAGCCGCGTCAGCTGCGCGACCTGGCGATGCACGGCGTCGCGGCATTGCGCGAGCGCCGGCGCCGGATCGCGCAGGCTTTGCAGCACGCCGACCGAATGGCGCAGCGGCGCGAGATGGTTGCGCAGCTCGTGCGCCAGCATCGCGATGAAGACGCTGAGCCGGTGCGTCGACACTTCGAGTTCCGCGAGGCGCTTGCGCTCGGTCATGTCGCGCGTGATCTTGATGAAGCCGGCCAGCTGGCCGGCATGGTCGCGCACGGCCGTGATCGTCACGCTGGCCCAGAACAGCGAGCCATCCTTGCGCACGCGCCAGCCTTCGTCCTCGAAGCGGCCGTTCGCGACGGCTTCGTCGAGGCCGAACGCCGGCCGGCCGGCCGCGATCGCGTCGGGCGGATAGAAGCGCGAGAAATGGTGGCCGACGATCTCGGCGGTGCGATAGCCCTTGATGCGCTCCGCGCCCGCGTTCCAGGTCGCGACGTTGCCGTGCGGGTCGAGCATGAACACCGCGTAGTCGGTGATCGCCCCGACGACGGTCTCGAAGCGGAACTCCGCGAAGCGGTGCAGCAAATCGCGCGCGTCGGCGGGCCCGAGCGGCGGGGGCGGATCGGAAATGAGGTCGTCTTTCTTCATCGGCACGGCAAGTCGGATGCAAGGGCGCTCGTGGCGCCCTGCCACGGCCGGGCGAGCCGGCGGCGGCAACTCGATTCGGATTGGCCCCCGCAAGCATAAGGGAACTCAATTCGGCTGATCAATGGGTGCGCATCGCCTGTGCCGCCCGCCGCACGACGCAGGAAATCCGGCGGGCGACGGCCCGCGCAATGGCGGCGAGGCATGCCGCTTGCATCGCCGTCGGGTCCGCACGCCGTGGCGGGCCGCGCGCGAACGCCGGTCCGGCAGCGGCGCGCCGCTCCACGGCTACACGAGGACACCGCCATGAACAGCACACTGAACCCGGACAACGAACCGGCCGGCCCGGACGACGAGAACGCACGGCGCGGCCGCGACGGCCGCGCGCTGGGGCCGAGCGACTCGTCCGACAGCGGCAGCGACACGGCCGGCGCGCGCCGTCATGCGTTCGACGTCGATTCGCCGCTCGACGAGCACGCGCTCGAACGCGGCGACGCCGCGCTCGACAGCGATACGGATCGCGCGGGCACCGGCGAGCGCGCGTCGGCGGACGGCGACGCGGGGCTCGAGGAAGGCGCGGATATCGAGCCGGATCGCACGGAACGGCTGGGCGAGCCCGGCGGCATCGACGATCCTGACGTGCCCGAGGAACCGGGCGCGGGCGGCGCATAGGGGCCCGATACGGCGCGTCGTCGCGCAAAAACTGCAATCGCGTTGCAGATAGGGACGTCCGGCTCGCGACCCCGGCACCGGCCGCGCATGCGGCACGCGATTTGCAACGACCCGACCGACGCGCGCCGCGATGCGGCATGGGGCCGTGCGCGGCACTGGCGCGCGCAAGGAGAGACACGATGCAACGACGATATCCCGGACGGCAAGCCGAACGCAGCGGCCCGCCCGACTGGCAGGAGCGCGGCGAACGCGCGTACCGGGGCGCCGGGGAGCGCGACTTCCGCGACGACGGACCGCGGCGGCACGACGCCGACTATGAATCCGCGTACCGGCGCTTCGCGAGCGAGGACGTCGGCCCGGAAGACTGGGGCAGCGAATGGAGCGAACGCTCGGCGCGCTTGTCTGCCGAGCAGGGTCGCGGCGATACCGGCACCGACTGGCGCGACGCGCCGGGCGGTACGCGCGATCCCGCGTGGGAGGCTGAACACGGCTACGGCAACCGCGGCCGGCGCACGGCAGGCGGCGAGGGTCGTGAAGGCCGCTATGGCGGGGACCAGCCGGCGTTCCGCGGTCATCACCGGATGGGCTGGTACGGCGGCGAGCGCGACTACGACCCACGCGACCCACGTGATCCACGCCGTGCCGATGCGCCGGACCCGTCGCGCTTCGGCAGCGACGCGCAACGCGAGGCCATGCGCCATCGCAGCGGCCCGAAAGGCTATACGCGGTCCGACGAGCGGATTCGCGAGGACGTCTGCGAGCAGCTCACGTATGCGCTCGACATCGACGTAAGCGACGTCACCGTGCAGGTGCGCGACGGCCGCGTCGAACTCGACGGCACCGTGCCGCAGCGCTGGATGAAGCACGACATCGAGGACATCGCCGACGGCTGCATGTGCGTGCGCGACGTCGAGAACCGCGTGCGGGTGCGCCGCGACGGCGAACACGACACGGGCATGGTGCTGCATCCGTCGCAACGCACCGTCACGCCGACGCAGCCCGCCGCGCGCGATCCTGAACCGGGCAGCGGCACCGGCACCGGCAGCGATCACGAACCGCGCCATTGACGGCCGACGCGCGGGACGACCGGGCCACGGCCACAGGCATCGCGCGCATGACGACCGGCACCGACGACCTGCCGCGCGACGATCGCGACTCGCGCGGCAGCGGCCGACCTGATCGAGGCGCTGCGCGCGCTCGCGTTTCCCCTCGCGTTTCCCGTTTCCCTCTGGAGAAATCCATGTCGAATCTTCCCCTGCCGACGACACGTGGAGCACTGACCGAGCGTCGCGGCGGTAGCGCGTTTGCCGACCGCCAGGCCGCGGTCGCGGCCGTCGAATTACTGCTGCCGACGTTGTCGGCCGCGTTGCAGAGCGACTTCGTCGGCGACAGCGGCTGCCTGCACATCGTGATCATGGACCCGGCGCTCGGGCCTCGCGACGCGGCGTTCGAGGACGCGATCCTGTACGAGTTCTCGCTGCCCGACCCGAAGGACTGGGATGCCGACTATCGCGCGTACGCGCGCGCGAAGGCGCGGCTGTCGTGGGAAACCGGCCGCGACGGTCATCTCGTGCAGGCGCTGGAGCCGTACCGGTTGCGCGCGGGCGACACGAACCTGTGGGGCGGCGTCGCGCAGCACGGGATCGTGGTCGGCGTCTCGGGCGCGCAGCCGTGGTTCGACGAGGCGTTCGCGGGCTGCATCGCGCACTGCCTGCGCGCGCTCGCGAAGCATCGCGCGCAAGCGACACCCGACGGGCTCGCGATCTGAGCGCGGCCGGCCGGGCCGCTTTTTACAGCAGGTTATAAAAAAAGCCAGCGGGCGCGCGCCGAGGCCCGATACGGCGCAGGCGTGCGCAGACTGGCATGGTTCTCGCTGTACCTCCGGTAGCGCCGCTTGTCACGACAAGCGTCACGACCGCGATTCCCGCGATTCTTCGGACGCTTGCAGGAGATCCATGTTGAACGCCACTCACGACCCCGCCCGCCCGCCGCTCGCCGGCCGCACCGCGCTCGTCACCGGCGGCGGCCGCGGTCTTGGCGAGGCCATCTGCGAGGAACTGGCGCAACACGGCGCGCACGTGATCGTCGCCGATCTCGACGGCGATCGCGCGGCGGCCGTCGCGCAACGCCTCGAGCGGCATGGCGGCCAGGCGATCGGAATACCGCTCGACGTACGCGACGAGGCGTCGGTGCTGCAGGCCGTGCGCGATGCGCGCGACGCGCTGGGCGATCTCGACGTGATCGTCAACAACGCGGCAATCGACGTGACCGCGCCGATCGACGACGTGAGCGTCACCGCGTGGCAGCAGGTGCTGATGACCAACCTGTTCGGCCCGTACCTGATGTGCCATGCCGCCGTGCCGATGATGAAGGCGCGCGGCAGCGGCCACATCGTCAACATCGCGTCGACCGCATCGAAGCGCGCGTGGCCGAATGCCTCCGCGTATCACGCGACGAAGTGGGGGCTGCTCGGCCTGTCGCATGCGCTGCACGCGGAGTTGCGGCCGGCCGGCGTGAGCGTGTCGGCGATCGTCGCGGGCGGGATGCGCACGCCGTTCCTGCTCGACCGCTTCCCCGACATCGACGAGGACACGCTGCAGCCGCCCGGGCACGTCGCGGCCGCCGTGCGTTTCGTGCTGACGCAGCCGCCGGGCACCGTCGTGCCGGAACTGATGGTGCTGCCGATGAAGGAGACGTCATGGCCCTGACGCGCGAACGGCGGTTGCCCGGCGCGGTGCTGCTCGACAAGGACGGCACGCTGCTCGAGAACGTGCCGTACAACGTCGATCCCGCGCGGATGCAGCTTGCGCCGGGTGCCGCGCGCGCGCTGCGCACGCTCGGCGCGACGGGCATGCCGCTCGCGGTCGTGTCGAACCAGCCGGGCGTCGCGCTCGGCCGCTTTACCGAACAGGAGCTTGGCGCGGTCCGCCAGCGTCTCGCCGAACTGTTCGAAGCGAACGGCGCGCTGCTGGCGGACTTTTTTTACTGCCCGCATCACCCGGCGGGCAGCGTGTGGCGCTACGCCTGCGACTGTCTGTGCCGCAAGCCGCGCCCGGGGATGCTGCGCCGCGCGCTCGCCACGCTCGGCGCCGTCGCCGAATGGAGCTGGATGATCGGCGACATCCTCGATGACGTCGAGGCGGGCCGTGCCGCGCGCTGCAGTACGATCCTCGTCGACTGCGGCAACGAGACCGAATGGCGGCTCGATGCGATGCGCACCCCGCACCATGTGGTCGACCGCCTCGATCTGGCCGCCGATATCGTCGCGCGCGAGGCGGCGCGCCGCCACGGCTTGTGGGGGCGTCGATGAGCGTTGCGTGGGATCGTGCACGCCGCATCCTGTGCGTGCGGCTCGACAGCCTCGGCGACGTGCTGATGACGACGCCCGCGCTGCGCGCGCTGAAGGAGAGCGCCCCCGGCCGCCGGCTCACGCTGCTGACGTCGCGTACCGGCGCCGCGCTGGAAAGGCACTTGCCGATGGTCGACGACGTGTGGACGTATGACGCGCCGTGGGTCAAGCATCCGAAGGTGTGCGGCGATCCGGTCGCCGATCTCGACATGATCGACCGGTTGCTGGCCGGCCGCTTCGATGCGGCCGTGATCTTCACTGTCTACAGCCAGAGCCCGCTGCCGGCCGCGATGATGTGCTGGCTCGCGGGCATCCCGCTGCGGCTCGCGCATTGCCGCGAGAATCCGTATGAACTATTGACCGACCGCGTGGCCGAGACCGAGCCGGAATCGCACGTGCGCCACGAGGTCGCGCGCCAGCTTGCGCTGGTGCGCGCGGTCGGCGCGAAGACGTCCGACTGGCGGATGGCGTTCGAACCCGGCGAGGCGGCGCGGCGCATGCTGCACGCCCGGCTGCGCGCCGCGCTGCAGCGGATCGGCAGCCCGCACCGGCCGGGGCCGGCACGGGCGCGCTGGCTGGTCGTGCATCCCGGCGCGAGCGCGGCGTCGCGGCGCTGGCCGGCCGAGCGCTTCGGCGCGGCGGCCGCGCGGCTCGCGCCGCTGTTCGACGGCATCGCGGTGACGGGCAGCGCCGACGAGCGCGCGCTCGTCGACGCCGTGTGCGAACGCGCGGGGCCGCGCGCGGTGCCGCTCGCCGGCATGCTGCCGCTCGGCGAACTCGGCGCGCTGATCGAGACGGCCGACCTGCTGCTGTCGAACAACAGCGGCCCCGTGCATCTCGCGGCCGCGCTCGGCACGCCGGTCGTCGACCTGTACGCCCTGACCAACCCGCAGCACACGCCGTGGCGTGTGCCGCACCGCGCGTTGAACGTCGATGTGCCGTGCCGCAATTGCTATCGCAGCGTGTGCAACCAGCCGGACCATCCATGCCTGCTCGGCGTGAGCGTCGACGACGTCGTCGCGGCGACGCACGCGCTGCTGCGCGGCAGCGAGCGCCATGCGCGGCGCGCGGCCGCGCGGGCCGCCGCGCACGGCGACGCGCCGGTCGCGGTGAACGCATCGAACGTGATTCCCTTCGCGCATGTCACGACGAGGAGCTGACGCATGCCCGGATCCACTTACACGCTCGGCATCAACGCCGCGTTTCACGACAGCGCCGCGTGCCTCGTGCGCGATGGCGTCGTGATCGCGGCGGCCGAGGACGAACGCTTCACGCACGTGAAGCATGCGAAGCGGCCGGTGCCGTTCTCGACGTGGGAGTTGCCGTATCATGCGATCGACTACTGTCTCGCGGAAGCGGACATCGTGCTCGCGGACGTCGACCATGTCGCATATTCGTATGATCCGTGGCTCGAGCTCGATCGTCGCGGCAACACGCCCGAGCTGACGCTGCCGCTTGCACCGTCCGCGCACGCGCCGCGCGCCGACGGCGCATCGCCGTGGCACCCGCTGTTCCTGTCGTCGATCGTGAACGCGCCGCGCCAGCTTGCGGGCGGCGTGCCGCATCATCTGCAGCGACGTTTTCGCGGCGTCGCGCACGACGGGCCGTTCCGCTGGCACTTCATCGAGCACCATCTCGCGCACGAGGCCAGCGCGTTTCTCGCGGCGCCGTACGACCATTGCGCGGTGATGACGATGGACGGGCGCGGCGAACGCGCGACGACGAGCTACGGCGTGTTCGACGGCCAGTCGTACCGGCGGCTCGGACAGGTCAACATGCCGCATTCGCTCGGCCTGCTGTTCGAGCACGTGACGCGCTACCTCGGCTTTCTGCACTCGTCCGACGAATACAAGGTGATGGCGCTCGCGTCGTACGGCAAGCCGGTGCTCGCCGACGAGATGCGCAAGCTGGTTCGCTACAACGGCCAGGGCCGCTACGAAGTCGCCGACTGCGACCTGGCCGCGCGGTTCGGCGCGCCGCGCGAACGCGGCGCCCCGATCGAGCCGCATCATTGCGATATCGCGCACGCGCTGCAGCTGGTGCTCGAGGAAACGACGCTGCAGGCGGTCGACTGGCTCGCCGCCGAAAGCGGCGAGAAGCAGCTCGCGATGGCGGGCGGCGTCGCGCTGAACTGCGTGATGAACGCGAAGATCCGCGATCGCGGCCCGTTCGACGATGTCTGGGTGCAGCCGGCCGCCGGCGACGCGGGCACGGCGCTCGGCGCCGCGCTGTGGACCGATTTCCGGATGCGCGGGATGCGCGGCGACTGGCGAATGGACCACGCGTATCTCGGGCCGTCGTACAGCGACGACGCGATCGAGGCGTTCCTGAAGGACGCACAGCTGCCGTACCGGCGGCTCGCGGACGTCGCCGCGCAGACGGCCGCGCTGCTCGCCATGAACCGCGTGATCGGCTGGTTCCAGGGCCGCATGGAGTTCGGGCCGCGCGCGCTCGGCGCGCGCTCGATCCTGGCTTCGCCGATCGATCCGGACATGCAGCGCAAGCTGAACCGGATCAAGGATCGCGAGGACTTCCGCCCGGTGGCGCCGGTCGTGCTCGAAAGCCGTGCCCATCACTGGTTCAACGGCGGCCGGCGCACGCCGCTGCGCGCGCCGTTCATGCTGTTCGTCTACGACGTCGCGCCCGGCGCCGAAGCGACGATTCCGGCGGTGCGCCACATCGATGGCACCGCACGCGTGCAGACCGTCGACGAACACCAGCATCCGCTGCTGCATGCGCTGCTGACCGAGTTCGACGCGCTGACCGGCGTGCCGGTGCTCGTCAACACGTCGTTCAACACGCGCGGCGAACCGATCGTGTGCTCGCCGCGCGACGCGATCGAGTGCTTCTGGACGTCCCCGCTCGACGCGCTCGTGATCGGTTCGTTCCTGCTGGAGAAACCGAGATGAACATGCGCGACACGCAACTGCCGCCGGTGGTGTCGGTCGTCGTGCCGACCTACCGGCGGCCCGATCTGCTCGAACGCTGCCTCGATGCCCTGTGCGTGCAGGTGTTCGATCCGACCACCTACGAGATCGTCGTCGTCGACGACGACCGGGCCGGCAGCGCGTGGCCCGTCGTCGACGCGTGCCGCGGGCGCGTTGCCGACGTGCCGGTGATCCGCTACATGACGGCGCCCGATACGCAGGGGCCGGCCGGCGCGCGCAACGTCGGCTGGCGCAGCGCGCGCGGCGCGCTGATTGCGTTCACCGACGACGACACGATTCCCGATCCGACCTGGCTGCGCTACGGCTCGGCCGCGCTGCTGGCCGAACCGTCGGCGGTGGCGGCGGTGGGGCGCATCGATGTGCCGCTGCGGCCGCACCCGACCGACTACGAGCGCGACGTGGCCGGCCTCGCGCGTGCGGAATTCGCGACCGCGAACTGCTTCGTGCGGCGCACGGCGCTCGAGCGCGTCGGCGGTTTCGACGAACGCTTCACGCGCGCGTGGCGCGAGGATGCCGACCTGATGTTCGCGCTGCGCGAGCATGCGGGGCCGATCGTCGGCGTCGATGCCGCGCGCATCGTGCATCCGGTGCGCCCCGCACGCTGGGGCGCGAGCATCGGCCAGCAGTCGAAGGTGTTTTTCGACGCGCTGCTGTACAAGAAGCATCGCGCGACCTACCGGCGCCATATCCGGCCGATGCCGCCGTGGAACTACTACGCGGCCGTGCTGTTCGCGCTCGGCGCGCTCGGCTGCTTCGTGGCCGGCTGGCGCGCGCCGGGCATCGCGTGCGCGGCGGCCTGGGCCGTGATCACCGCCGCGTTCTGCGTGAAGCGCCTGCGCGGTACGCGGCTCACGCCGTCGCATGTCGCCGAGATGATCGTCACGTCGATCGCGATTCCGCCCGTGTCGCTGTACTGGCGCATGCGCGGCGCGCTTCACTTCCGGGTGTTCTTCCTATGATGCTCGACTCTGCTTCGTCGTCCGGTCCGATGCGCATCGCGGTATTCCGCGCGCTGCAGCTCGGTGACATGCTGTGCGCGGTGCCGGCGCTGCGTGCACTGCGGCGCGGCGAACCGCATGCGCGCATCACGCTGATCGGGTTGCCGTCGGCGCGTGAATTCGCGTCGCGTTTCTCCGACTACATCGACAATTTCATCGCGTTTCCCGGCGCGCCGGGCCTCCGCGAACAGCCGGAAGCCGAGCCGGCCGCATGCGAGCGTTTCGTCGCCGAATGCCGTGCGCGCGACTTCGATCTCGCGATCCAGCTGCACGGCAGCGGCGCGCAGACCAATGCGATCGTCGCGTCGCTCGGCGCGACGCGCACCGCCGGCTTCGTGCCGCCGGACGGCGGCACGACCGAGCTCGACTGTTCCATCACGTGGCGCGACGGCGAGCCCGAGGTCACGCACTGCCTGTCGCTGACGCGCAAGCTCGGCTATCCGGACTGGGGCGACTACCTGGAATTCCCGCTCGGCGGTCTCGACTACGCGCTGTGGCATGTGCTGTGCGACGAGCACGCGCTCGACCCGGGCCGCTACGTGATCGTCCATCCGGGCGCGCGGATGGCGTCGCGGCGCTGGCCGATCGAGCGTTTCGCGGGCGCCGCGCGGCAGCTCGCGGACGACGGCTGGCAGATCGTGCTGACCGGCACGCGCGGGGAACTCGCGCTGGCTGCCGCATTCGTCGAGCATCTCGCGCGGCCGTGCGTGAACCTGTGCGGGCGCACGCCGCTCGGCGCGCTGGCCGCGCTGATCGGCCGCGCGCGGCTCCTGTTGTGCAACGACACGGGCGTGTCGCACGTCGCGGCGGCGTTCGGCACGCCGAGCGTCGTCGTCGCATGCGGCAGCGACACGGCCCGCTGGGCGCCGCTCGACGCGGACCGTCATCGCGTGCTCGCGAACTACCCGGCCTGCCGGCCGTGCATGTTCGACACCTGTCCGTACGGACACGAGTGCGCGACCGCGATCGGCATCGACGACGTGATGGAGCGGGTGGGCGAACTGCTCGCGGAGGAGAGACGTCATGTCACGTAAGCGGTTGCGCGTGCTCACCTGGCACGTGCATGGCAACTACCTGTATTACCTGTCGCAGGCGCCGCACGATTTCTACATCGTGACGAAGCAGCAGCATCCGCCCGGATATGCGGGGCGCGTCGGGCACCTGCCGTGGGGCGACAACGTGCACGAGGTGCCCGCCGAATGCGTGCGCGACACCGAGTTCGACTGCGTGCTGTATCAGCATCACAGTCACTACGAACACGACCGGCTGCGGCTGCTGAGCGACGCGCAGCGCGTGCTGCCGGCGCTGTTCGTCGAACACGATCCGCCGCGCGAGCATCCGACCGACACGCTGCATCCGGTGCAGGACCCGCACGTGCTGCTGGTGCACGTGACGCCGTTCAACGCACTGATGTGGGACAGCGGCGTCACGCCGACCCGCGTGATCGAGCACGGCGTGCTGCTGCCCGACGGCGTCGCGTATCACGGCACGCTGCCGAAGGGCGTGACGGTCGTGAACAACCTCGCACGGCGCGGGCGGCGTCTCGGTGCCGACCTGTTCGAGGTCGTGCGTCACAGCGTGCCGCTCGACCTGGTCGGGATGGGCTCGACCGCGCTCGGCGGCATCGGCGAAGTACCGAACCCGGCGCTGCCGCAGTTCCTGTCGCACTACCGGTTCTTCTTCAACCCGATCCGCTACACGAGCCTCGGGCTCGCGGTGATCGAGGCGATGACGATCGGGCTGCCGATCGTTGCGATTGCAACGACCGAGATGGCCCAGCTCGTGAGGAGCGGCTACAACGGGGTTGCCGACACGCGGCCGGCCGTGCTGATCGACGCGATGCGCATGCTGATCCGCGATCCGGAACTCGCGCGCGAGTGGGGCGCGGCGGCGAAGCGCGACGCGTGCGAGCGGTTCGGGATCGAGCGGTTCGTGCGCGACTGGGACAACGCGTTGCGCGACGTCGCGTCCTAGGGCCTGTTCACGCTAATGACGGGCTTGCGAACGTGCCTTTCCGCCCGCAGGGCAAGGAGAGAGGAGGCGCAATAGCCGTAGCTATTGCAACGACGAACGACGCCGCAATGCGGGCGGAAAGGCACGTTCCCCTGTTTTGGAAAATTCATTCGTGGGGCCAGCGCAAGCCCGTTATTAGCGTGAACAGGCCCTAGCCGACGCCGCCTTTGGGCGGCCCGCTTACGCGGGGGGCGGGCCGGGTGGCGTGGCCGCGCTCGCGGCACCGGCGGTGCCGCCGGCATCGGCCGCGCCGCTCGTCGCGTTGCGTTCGTGTTCGGGTAGCAGCGCGAGGCGGTTGTACAAGGTCTTCAGGCTGATGCCGAGCGCCTTCGCGGTACGCGGCTTGTCGCCGTTGTAATGGCGCAGCGACGCGGCGATGAAGCGCTGCTGCGTATGCGCGAGCGTCGTGCCGATGTGCAGCGTCATCGCGTTGTGGCGCACTTCCTCGCGCGGCGGCAGCCGGCGCGGCAGCTGCAGTTCGATCTGTTCGTCCGCAAGGATGAATGCACGCTCCAGCGCATTGCGCAGCTCACGCACGTTGCCGGGCCACGTGTAGGCGCGCAATGCCTTCATCGCCTGGATCGACAGGCGCTTGCGTGTGCGGTGCCGCGCGTTCAGCCGTTCGACGATCTGCAGCGCGATGTCGCCGACGTCGTCCTCGCGCTGCCGCAGCGCGGGCACATGCAGCGCGATCGTCGCGATCCGGTAGAAGAGATCCTCGCGTAGCCGGCCGCTGCGCACGGCCTCGACCGGATCGTGATGGGTGGCCGCGACGATCCGCACGTCGAGCGGAATCGCTTCGTGGCCGCCGACGCGCACGATCGTGTTCGACTCGAGCGTGCGCAGCAGCTTTACCTGCAATTCCGCGGGCATTTCCGCGATTTCGTCGAGAAACAGCGTGCCGCCGCGTGCCGCTTCGAACATGCCCACATGTTGTGCAACGGCACCCGTGAAGCTGCCTTTTTCATGTCCGAACAAATGCGATTCCGCGATGTCCTTCGGGATGGCACCGCAGTTGACGGGTACGAACGGTCCGCGCCGGCGCGGACTCATGTCGTGGATGAGCCGCGCGACGATGTCCTTGCCGGCGCCGCTTTCGCCGACCACCAGCACACTGACGCGCGTCGCGGCAACACGCGCTACTTTCAGCAGCAACTGCTGGATCGTTTGCGAGCGGCCGAACAGCCGCGTGCCGTCATCGGCTGATTTCGACATGGGTGAGTCGTATTGGGAATTTTTGACCGAAATCGGCGAGACAAGGTGAAAGCGAGGTGAAAAAATGACGGGTGCGCGTCGTTTTCCACGTGGACAGCATAAACTTTATCCGTCTCCTTTCGGATTGAATCTGGCAATGTGCCAGCCGCGAGCGGATAGATTTATTCGATGAGCAGCGAATGCACGACACGCTTCTTCTATACTGCTAAGCACGCGTTTGTCATGGCAGCACGGCTTGTCTGATCGTTCACATGCGGTGCGGATGTGCCGCCAGGTGCGCGGCGTCGTACCCCGCATCGCATGCTCGCCGCGGTTTCGGCCGATGCTCGCGCCGGGCCGCATTACAAGGAGCTTCGATGCCTCATGTCCTGATCGTCGAAGACGATGCCGATACGCGCGCGATGCTTGCGACGCTCGCGCAAGCGCAGCAGCTCGTGTGCGACACGGCCGCGACGCTCGAAGAAGCGCGCACGCTCGTCTCGACGAATACCCCCGATCTCGTGTTGTGCGACCTCGTACTGCCGGACGGCAACGGGATGGATCTGTTCGACGCGTTGCCCAAGCGCGCGCATTGCGAAATGGTGCTGACCACCGGTCACGCGAGCCTCGAAACCGCGATCGATGCATTGCGGCGCGGCGCGACCGACTACCTGGTGAAACCGCTCAACATGCAGCGGCTGAACAGCATCTTCGCGCGGGTGCCGCGCACCACCGCGTTGCACGAGGAAATCGCCGAGCTGCGTTCGGAGCTGAAGCGCCTCGGGCGCTTCGGCCGGATGCTCGGCAGCTCGCCCGCGATGCAGGCCGTCTATGACGCGATCGGCCGCGTCGCGCGGACCGAAGCGTCGGTGCTGCTCACCGGCGAATCGGGCACCGGCAAGGAACTCGCCGCGCAGACGGTGCACGACCTGAGCCTGCGCCGGCGCGGACCGTTCCTCGCAGTGAACTGCGGCGCGATTGCCGCGAACCTCGTCGAAAGCGAGATGTTCGGCCACGACCGCGGCAGCTTCACCGGCGCGGAGCGGCAGCACAAGGGTTTCTTCGAACGCGCGGACGGCGGCACGCTGTTCCTCGACGAAATCACCGAGATGCCGGTCGAATCGCAGGTCAAGCTGCTGCGCGTGCTGGAAACCGGGCGGCTCACGCGGCTCGGCTCGACGCGCGAGATCGACGTCGACGTGCGCATCGTCGCGGCGACCAATCGCGATCCCGAAGCCGCGATGGCCGACGGCAAGCTGCGGCCCGATCTCTATCACCGGATCAACGTGTTCCCGATTCCGCTGCCGTCGCTGAGCGAGCGCGGCGACGACATCCCGATGCTCGCGGATGCCTTCCTGCAGCACTACAACGAGGAAAGCGGCCGCAACCTGCGCTTCACGCCGGCCGCGCGCGAAGCGCTGAAGAGCTACGCGTGGCCCGGCAACGTGCGCGAACTGCGCAACTTCGTGCAGCGTGCGAGCATCTTCAGCGACACCGACGTGATCGACACGCTGCCGCCGCCGATCATGGACGAACTGTCGAGCATGGTCGACTCGCATGAAGATCGCGTGACGGTGCCGTTCGGCACGCCGCTCGAGGAGGTCGACCGCAAGCTGATCCTCGGCACGATCGCACAATGCGGCGGCGTGAAGGCGCAGGCGGCCGAGGTGCTCGACGTCAGCCTGAAGACGATTTACAACCGGCTCGCGCAACTGGAAGACGAAGCGGAAAAGCCGGACTCCTGATGCCGTGCGCGATGCGCTCACGCACGCGCGTCCGCGCGGCGCCGCGCCTCGTCACGGAGCCGGCGGCGCATGCGTTCGACGTGCGGCGGAATCGGGCGCCGCTCGCGCAGGATCCACGACAGCCCGGCGAACGCGCGTGCGACGCAGCGTTCACGCCACAGGCGCGGCAGCATGCGGATCGTATTGCCGAGCGCCGCGCCGGCCGGCCATCTGAGCCACGCGGTCCACACCGCGTTGCGGGTGGAGACACTCACGCGCGTCTGGACGTCGCGCTGCATCGAAGGGTAATGATGAACCGTCAGGTGCGGTGCATACACGAGCCACGCACCGGCGCGATACAGGTCGAGCGCGAGCAGCGCTTCCTCGCCGCCGAGGAAGTAGCGCGGGTGATAGCCGCCTGCCCGCAGGAACGTGTCGCGCCGGAATGCCGTCGCGCCGGCGAGGAGCCCGAGGATCGGGCGGCCGGGCAGCGCGACGCTCGCATCGAGCGGGCTGTCGGCCATCAGCCGGCAGGTCGGGTCTTCGCGCTCGTTCGGGCCGACCAGCACGCGCGCGGTGACGGCCGCGACGTGCGGATACGCATCGAGCAGGTTCGCGGCTTCCGCGATCGAGCCGGGCGCCCACCACGTGTCGTCGTCGCAGAACGCGACGTGGCGCGTGCGCGCGACGGCCGCGCCGAGATTGCGACCGGCCGCGCCGAGGTTGCCCGGCGCATGCACCAGCGCCGCGTGCGGAAAGCGGTCGCGCACGAGCGCGGCGGTCTCGTCGTCCGACCCGTTGTCGACGACCACGATCGCGGGCCGGTCGGGCAGGTCGGAGAGCCGGGCGAGCGTGCGCGCGAGTTCCGCCGCGCGTTGACAGGTCAGCACGACCGCCGTCACGCGCCCTTCGCGCGGCGGCAGCGCGACACGCGCGGGTGTTACACGGACAAGCTGCCGCATGCGAGCCGCCAGTACGTTTCGGGTTCACGGAGATCGGCGCGCATATGAGGCTCGAACAGCGCAATCTGGCTCGCATAGGCGTCCACGGCGGCGGCCTTCGCTGCTGCACCCTCCGTGCGGCTGCCGGCCGGCGCGCCGACCGGATGCCCGATCCAGCCATGCTCGCGCCAGCCGATCACGCGCCTGGCCATCAGCCCGTCGATGCGCCGGTACGGCACATCCTCGTAGAAGCGCCACACGCGCGATACGTCGCCCGACCGGGCGTGGGCGCGCAGCAGCGCCAGCATGGCCTGCTGCACGCGCAGGTGATCGCGATGGAACAGGCCGGCAGGCGCCAGCACGCCGAAACCCGGGTGCGCATCGATCGTGTCGGCCAGGCGCGCGGCGATCGCCGTCGAGGCGGCCGGCGTGCCGTACTGGTCGTCGAGGAAGTCGAGCCACACGGGCCGCGCATCGAGTATCGCGAGCGCGTGCCGGTCTTCGTCGCGGCGCGCGCGCATGGCTTCGTCGGCGCTATGGAAGCCGGCGCGGCGATCCCACGGCTGGGCGGGCGTATCGCGGGCCGGAATGCCCGCGAAGACCGTGACGACGACCGAGCCGGGCGTTTGCGCGAGCAGTCGTCCGCAGCTGAAGACGGCATCGTCGAGATGCGGCGAGACGACGAGCCAGCGTGTTGGAGCGGTCATGTCCTGAATGTCTCCGTCGTAACAGGTGCAAGAGGTGCAAGCGGCCGGGCCAGCGGTGCCGGTCGCCGAGCATGCGGGCGAGCAGGGGGCATGCCCGCCCGGTCACCGGTGGCCGGCCGACGCCAGCCTGCCGGCAGGAGCGTGTCCGATGTTTGAAACTGCGCGGCCGCAAGCCGGAAATTACGCAACCGCCGTGATGCTCGTCGCGATCGCGACCGTGCTGCAGACGCTCGCGATCCGCTTCGGCGGCGTGAACCTGCCGCTCGTCCTGTACTACCCGATGCTGGCCGGCGCGGCGTGGGCGACCTCGCTCCCGTTCGGCATCGTGTCGACCGGCATCAGCGGGCTGCTGGTCTGGACGCTGTTCCTGTCCGATCCGGGCGCCTATACCGAGCCGCTGCCCGACCGGCTCGTGCGGCTCGGCACCTTCTTGCTGGTCGGTGTGCTGGTCTGCGCGATCGCGGCCATGCTGCGCCGCGCGCGGCTCGCGAACGACGTCGCGCGCCGGCGCGAAGCCGCCGCGCGGCGGCAGCTCGAAGCCGTGCTGCAGGCGCTGCCGCATGGCGTGATCGCGGCCGATACGAAAGGGCGGGTCACCTATCTGAATGCGGCCGCGGCCGGGTTGACCGGCTGTCGCGCGGTCGATGCGACGGGCCGGCCCGTGCGCGACGTGCTGCGCGTGTTCGATCACGAGGACCGGCGCGTGCTGACTACGTCGCTCGATCGCGCGCTCGGCGGTGCGCAAGCGCTGTCCGACCGGCACTGGCTGCACGGCGCGGACGGCAGCACGCCGGTGCCGATCGTCGAGACGGCGTCGCCGATCGCGGATGCGGACGGCAACGTCGACGGCGCGGTGCTGCTGCTGCGTGATGCCGGCGCGGAACGCGCGCTTACCGATACGTCGCGGCTGCAGCTCGCGGTCGTCGATGCGTCGCCGGACGCGATCGTCGGGATCGACGGCCAGGGCCGCATCGTCAGCTGGAACCCGGCTGCACAGCGGATCTTCGGGTATGACGAAGCCGACGCGCGCGGGCGTCCGCTCGAAGCGCTGGTCGCGATGCGCTGGCTGCGCCGCAATCCGCTTTCCGAAGCGTTCGACACGATGCATGAAGCGGTTGGCCCGCTCGAACTGTTGTGCGTGCGGCGCGACGGCCGGCGGTTTCGCGCGACGGTGTCCGCCTGCCCGGTGCGCGGCGATGCGCGCAGTTGCGTCGCGCTGTCGCTGACGCTGCGCGAGACGGGCGCGCAACGCCGTCGTGAGCTGCGCACCCAGCGCTCGCTGCAGGGCGCGCGCGACGCGCGTGACCATGCCGATACGTCGAACCGCCTGAAGGACGAACTGCTTGCGACGGTGTCGCACGAGCTGCGCACACCGCTGAACGTGATCTACGGCTGGGTCGAGGTATTGCGCCATTCCGGCGACGCCGCACTGCAGCAGCAGGCGGTCGACGCAATCGACCGCAGCGCGCGTTCGCTCACGCGGATGGTGGGCGACATCCTCGACGCATCGTCGCTCGCGACCGGCAAGCTGCGGATCGATGCGATGCCGGTCGACGTCGTGCGGCTGTTCTCCGATGTGGTCGGAGCGTTCCAGACGGCCGCATCGTCCACCGGGATAGTGCTTGAATTCGAGTGCACGGCGAGCGCTTGCGTGGTGTCGGGCGACGCGGAGCGCCTGCGGCAGATGGTGTCGAACCTCGTGTCGAACGCGCTGAAATTCACGCCGGGCGGCGGCGCGGTGACGGTCACGCTCGCGCGCGACGACGCGCACGCGGTGCTGACCGTCGCCGATACGGGCCAAGGCATTCCCGCCGCGTTCATTCCGCATGTATTCGACATGTTCCGCCGCGCGGACGAATCGCCGGCGTCGTCGCGGCGCGGGCTCGGGCTCGGCCTGTCGATCGTCCGGCACATCGCCGAGCTGCACGGCGGCAACGTGCGCGTCGACAGCCCGGGCCGCAATCGCGGCGCGACGTTCACCGTGACGCTGCCGGCCGGCTGGCAGCCGATCGGCGCGATGGCGTGGGGCGTCGCGCAGCCGCGCGAGCGCCCTGATCCGCTCGCGCTCGACAGGCAGCGCATCCTGATCGTCGACGATGATGCAACCACACGTGCGAGCCTGACGGCGGCGCTGACGACGCTCGGCGCGACCGTCGCGATCGCATCGTCGGGCCGCGAAGCACTCGCGGTCGTCGACGACATGCGGCCCACCGTCGTGCTGTCCGACCTCGCGATGCCCGACGGCGACGGCTTCTGGCTGCTGGACGCATTGCGCCACGGCGGCGCGAACGGCGCCACGCCGCCCGACCTGCGCGTGCTGGCCGTGACCGCACACGCAGGACTCGCCGACGAGCGCCGCGCGCTCGAAGCGGGGTTCGACGGCTATCTGTGCAAGCCGGTCGACCTGGGCGAGCTGGCGCAGAAGATCGCGCGCGTGACGCAGCGAGACGGCTGATGCGGGGCGCGCGGCGACCGGCGCATCGGGTCGTGCCGTCACGTCATGTCGCCGCCGGCCGGTTCTGCGTGCTGATCTGCGCGAGCATGTGCGACGCGATCTGCGTGCTGCGCACGAGGTCGCCGGGCGTGTGATGCACCGCCTGCCGATGGATGAAATACCGCGCGGTATGCGCGAGCCCGTTCGCGAGCGGCGTCGTCGCGCGCCAGCCGAGGCGCCGGTGCGCGGCGTCGAGATCGGGCCGCCGCTGGCGCGGATCGTCCGACGGCAGCGGGCAGAACTCGATCGCGACCGTCGTGCCGACGATCCTCACGACCTCGCGCGCGATGTCGATCATCGCGATCTCGTCATCGCTGCCGAGGTTCACCGGCGCGCATGCGTCACCCGATTCATCCATCAGCCGGATCAGCGCATCGACCATGTCGTCGACATAGCAGAACGAGCGCGTCTGCCGGCCGTCGCCGTAGACGGTCAGCGGCTCGCCGGCCAGCGCCTGCGTGATGAAGTTCGACACGACACGACCGTCGGCCGGATGCATGCGCGGCCCGTACGTATTGAAGATCCGCGCGATCCGCACGTCGGTGCCGTACTGGCGGTGATAGTCCATGAACAGCGTTTCCGCGCAGCGCTTGCCTTCGTCGTAGCACGCGCGCAGGCCGATCGGATTCACGCGGCCGCAGTAATGCTCGTCCTGGGGATGCACGTCGGGGTCGCCGTACACCTCGCTCGTCGATGCCTGCAGGATGCGCGCCTTCAGGCGCTTCGCGAGGCCGAGCAGGTTGATCGCGCCGTGCACGCTGGTCTTGGTCGTCTGCACCGGATCGCGCTGGTAGTGCACGGGCGACGCCGGGCACGCTAGGTTGTAGATCTCGTCGACCTCGACGTACAGCGGAAACGTCACGTCATGACGCATCAGCTCGAAGTTCGGCGCGTTGAGCAGATGCGCAATGTTCTCCTTGGTCCCCGTGTAGAAGTTGTCGACGCACAGCACGTCGTGCCCGGCCGTCACGAGGCGTTCGCACAGATGTGAACCGAGAAACCCGGCGCCGCCGGTGACCAGTACGCGTTTGCGATCGTAGCCCTTCATCATGCATTCTCCTTGCGGTGCGCGAGTACGCCCTGGGTGGTCGCGACCGGCGTGCGTCGGCTGCTGGCCGCGGTGCCGGCGCGCGGCGGATGCACGACGTCGCGATAGATGTCGACGAGGCGGTCGGCCACGCCGCGCCACGTATAGAAGCGATGCGCGCGCAGGTAGCCGGCGCGGCCGAGTGCGGCGCACAGGTCGGGCCGGGCCCGCAGTTGTACGAGCCGCTCGGCGAGCGCGGCCGGGTCGCGCGGCGGCACGAGGTAGCCGGTGACGCCGTCGTCCACCGTCGTGCGGATGCCGCCGACGTCGCTGCCGATCACCGGCGCCGCGCACGCCATCGCCTCGACCGGCGTGATGCCGAACGGCTCGTACCACGGTGTCGTCACGAACACGTCGGCCGCGCTGTAGCACAGGTGCAGTGCATCGCGCTCGCGCCGGCCGACGAAGATCACGCGGTTCGCGATGCCGATGTCGTGCGCGAGCGCGGCGAGCCGCGCGAGTTCCGGGTCGCGCGCGGGGTCGGGCGTCGCGTGGCTGCCGCCGACGATGTAAAGCCGCGTCGGCCGTTGCGGATCGCGCGGCATCCGTGCGAGCGCATCGATCACGGTGTCGATCCCCTTGCGCGGCACGAGACGCCCGAGTTGCAGCACCATGAACGCATCCTGCGGCCAACCGAGCCGCGCCCGCGCATCGATACGTGGCACCGGCCGGAATTCGCACGCATCGAACCCGCATGGCACGATCTCGATGCGCGCGGCGTCGGCGTGATAGTGGGTGGTCAGGTCGAGCGCATCCTGCGGGCATTCGGCGATCAGCCGGTCCGAGCGGCGTGCGAGCGTGTCCTCGATCGTGAAGCGTTCGTCGGGGAAGCCGTCGGCCGCGCCCTGATGCAGCCGGCGCACGCGGCCGAGTGCATGGAACGTCGTGACGAGCGGGATGCCGAGGCGCTTCTTCACGCGCAACGCGGCCTCGCCCGACATGAAGAAGTTCGCGTGCATCACGTCGACCGGATCGGGTTCGCACCGCATGCGCGCGATCATCTGGTCCGCGAACGCGCCCATGTACGGCAGCAGCCGCTCCTTCGGCACGTCGACGGGCGGGCCGGCCGGCACGTGAATCACGCGCATGCGCGAACCGATCCGCACGACGTCGGGCAGGTGCGGATCGTCGCAACGCGTGTAGACGTCGACGTCGAGGCCGCGCTCGGCGAGCTGCTTCGCGACGTTCGCGACGTAGATGTTCTGCCCGCCCGCATCCACGCCGCCGATCACCCCCAGCGGTGACGCATGTTCACTGATCAACGCGATTCTCTGCATGGTGTTGCTCCCAAGGTCGGGGCCGCGCCGGTGGGTCCCGTTGCGTCCCTGTTCGGCAATCGCCATGCCCGGAACTTTGCGGGTCATGCGTCCCGCCGGTGTGCCGAAAAAATTACAACGCGTTGGATTAAAGGGCGTCTGATCGGCGTGCCGCATGCCCGAGCGGCGTACCGCGCGCGGCACGCCGCTTGCGCCATCGGGATACCCGCCGGCCATGCCGGCCCCACGAAAGGAGGTCACGATGAAGGTATTCCCGCTGCAAGCTCGCGCAACGCGATTCCGCCGTCATCCCGCCGCGCGTCTCGGCATGGCGATCGCGATCGCCGCGGCCACCGCCTGCACGGTGGTCGCGCCCGACGTGTTCGCCGCCGGTGACGACGCCGCGACATCGTCATCCATGTCGTCGTCGACGCATTCGAGCACGGGCACGAAGATCCACGACGCAACCATCACGACCAAGGCCAAGGCCGAACTGGTCGGCACGAGCGGCCTGTCGGCCGGCGACATTCACGTGAAGACCCGCCACGGCATCGTGATGCTGACCGGCAGCGTGCCGGACGAACAGCAGCGCGCGCAGGCGGTCGGCGTCGTCAGGAAGATCGACGGCGTGCAGGACGTGCGCGACCAGCTGACCATCCGTCCGAAATAGCCGCGGCGCCATGGAAGGAGTCCAGTGATTTGACGTCCTCCTCCGCGCCTAAAGGCGGAGGATTCCCACACCTGGCGATGCACGTCCGCATCGGAGAATGTTCAGCGCAGCATTGGTATCACGATCATGCTCGACACCACAGTCACTGCAAACCCACTCTCTTACTCGCAGTCCCGCGATACCTTTCGGCCGCGCCGTGCTGTCTTTCGACCCGCACGACGAACAGGACTGGGTGGAACCGCTTTCGTCGACTTCCTCGAACGTGGCTCCGTGCGCGATCGCCTTGTAACGGAGCTTGTCCCGAAAGGACGACCAGGATGCGTCGTAGACACTTTTCGCAATCCTGGATCTGGCGAGCTTCGCGGCCGACACGTTGCCGACCGCGATGTAATCGAAGCGACGGACCAGATCGAGCGCGAGCTTGTGCTGGAAATCGGCACGGGCATTCGCGACCTTGGCGTGCAGCTTCGCGATATGCCGCTTGTGCTTTCGCGCCCGTTGCGCCTTCGCGAGCTTCTCGGCCGCGCGTCGGCCGAACCGATCGTTAGGCAGCTTCTCGCCCGTCGAAAGAGCGTGCTTCTGCGTATCGTTGCAGAAGTTCCAGACGTAGTTCACCGCGCGGCTCTGCTTGTTAAGCAGTCCGTTGAGCGACTTCACCCGGTAGCGGTAGACAAGGATCATGTTGGTGATCCTAACCCGTGGAAGAAGCTGCCTGTCAACAGCACTCCTTTCCTTCCCGCCATTCGCCCCGAAGGAAGTCCCCTTGGGGGAAATGGCGGGATTTCTCGGAGCAAATTCTGATGAATTGCATGCTCAAACCGGTCGGCGAGCAGACGATCGTGATCACGGGCGCCACGAGCGGCATCGGCCTCGTCACCGCACGCAAGGCGGCACGGCGCGGTGCGAAGCTGGTGCTGTTCGCGCGCAACGAGGGCGCGCTGAACACGCTGTGCGAGGAAATTCGCCAGCGTGGCGGCCTCGCGGTGCCGGTCGCCGGCGACGTCGGCAACATCGAGGATGTGCAGCGCGCGGCCGCGAAGGCGGCCGATACTTATGGCGGCTTCGACACGTGGATCAACAACGCGGGCGTATCGATCTTCGGCACGGCGGCCTCGGTCCCGCTCGAGGATCAGCGGCGGCTGTTCGATACCAACTACTGGGGCGTCGTGCACGGCTCGCTCGTCGCGTCGGACCATTTCCGGCGCAGGAGCGATTTCCACGGCGGCGCGATCATCAATATGGGCAGCGAGGCGTCGGACGCGCCGGTACCGCTGCAAAGCGCGTATGCGGCATCGAAGCATGCGGTGAAAGGCTTCACCGATTCGCTGCGGCTCGAGCTGGAGTCGGATCACCTGCCGGTGTCCGTCACGCTGATCAAGCCGGCCGCGATCGACACGATGTTCGTGATGCACGCGAAGAACTACATGAACGTCGAGGCGAAGCTGCCGCCGCCGATCTACGACCCGGACCTCGTCGCCGACGCGATCCTGTTCGCGGCGGCCCATCCACGCCGCGCGCTGTTCGTCGGCGGCGCGGCGAAGTTCACGTCGGCCAGTGCGTATCACGTGCCGCGGCTGTTCGATCGTGTCGCGGCCACGCTGTTCTCGCGCGGCCAGCGCACGGTGCGCCCCGCGCGGCCGCGCGACGACAACGCGCTGTACGAGTCGCGCCACGCGCTGCGCGAGCGTGAAGGGATGGAGGGGCCGGTGCTGCGCGGGTGCGCATACAACGCGGTGGTGCAGCGGCCGAAGGTCGCGGGCGCGGTCGCGCTGGGCGCGGCGGCGCTGGTGGTCGCCGCGCTCGCGCGCGCGCGCCGCGCTTCGACGTAATCGCAGTTCAATCCGTTTTTCATCCGAAGGAGGTTTCCATGTCATCCCGACAACATACGGGCCACGAATACAGCCACTCGCGCGCGCACGAAGGCGAGCGCGCGCAGCAGGACCACGACAAGGGCGGCCATCAGACGGGGCACGGCAAGGCGCCCAGCCCGGTCGACGTGCAGAAGGCGCTGAAGGGAATGGACTATCCGGCGAGCAAGTCGGACGTGGTCCAGTGCGCGGAACGCTCGCATGCGGACCCGGGCGTGCTCGAGATGCTCCGGCGGATTCCCGATCGCGAATACACGACGCCGGCATCGGTGTCGAAGGAACTCGGGCGGCTGATGTGAGTGCCGCCGTGTCGCGCCGCGCGGGCGGCGCCTTGCGGTCACGAGGAGCACGAGCATGGCGATGATCGTCGCAGGCCGCTTCACGACGTTCGATGAAGCGGAAGGTGGGGCGCGCCACCTCTACGAGCGCGCGTTCGGCCCGGACGACGTGTCGATCTTCTTCCTGAACCCGGGCGGCCAGCACGCGCGCTTTCCGATCGGCGGCGACGTGTATGCCGATACGGCCGCGAAGCCGGGCGGCCGCGGCGCGATGGTCGGCGCATTGCGCGGGCTGGTGATCGGCGCGATCGTCGGGTTCATCGGGTACGCGGCCGGGTTGCGCGACTGGTTCGTGCCGGCTGCCGGCGCGCTCGCCGGCGCGTATCTCGGCGCATTCGGCGGCGCGCTCGGCCGGATGCGCGGCCAACAGGCCGAAGGCAAGGGCACGCTCGCGCAAACCGAAACCGGCGTGATCCTGGCCGCGCGCGTGACCGCGACGACCGCGGCCGCCGCGGAAGACGTGCTGCGCGCGACCGGCGCGCAAGCGATCGAGCGCGTCGAAGGCGACTGGCAGGACGGCGAATGGCGCGACTTCGATCCGGTACGGCGGCCGGACGGCACCACGAAGGGCAGGCCGCGCTGAGCACGCCACTTCCGCAAGCGCCAGCAACGCGGCGCATGGCATGCGCTTGCTGACGCGCGCGGGCGGGTGCGCGGCACGCGGCATGCCGCTTGCGGCGCGTTCCTGGCACCCGTTCAAGGACGCACTCATGACCACGGCAACGCCCCGCCGCCCAGGAAGCAGACGTGGCAGCCCGGCAGCGAGCGGGACATGCATCCGAACGGCGGCTCGATCGTCGGCGGCTGACGACTGCCCCAACACAAGGAGAACGCGCATGAAACAACCCAACTGGACGATCGCGGCGCTCGCCGCGGGCGTGCTCGCCGTGTCGGGACTCGCGCATGCCCAGATGCCGACCGAGCCGCCCGCATCGAATCCGCACGTGCCGGGCGGCGTGATCAACCCGTCGTCCGGCGCCGCCGGCGCGGGCGATCCGGGCATCGTGAAAGCCCCGCAGAGCGCCGACGCGGAATTCGTCGACAAGGCCGCCATCGCCGGCAAGGCCGAGGTGCAGGCGAGCCAGCTCGCGCTGAAGCAGGCGCAATCCCCGGACGTGCGTGCGTTCGCGAAGCGGATGGTGGCCGATCACGGCCAGGCAGCCGCGAAGCTCAACGAGATCGCCGCCCGAAAGGGCATGAAGCCGCAGGCCGACCAGATTTCGGACCCGGACGTCGAGGCGCTGCGCGGCAAGAGCGGCCACGACTTCGACACTGCGTATGTCGCGGCGGTCGGCCCGGACGCGCATCACAAGGCGGTCGCGCTGTTCGAAGGCGAGGCGCGCGACGGCAAGGACGCGCAGCTGCGCGCGTTCGCGCAGTCCACGCTGCCGACGCTCAAGCATCACCTGAGCATGGCGGAGGCGCTCCAGCGCAAGGTGGGCGCGCAGTAACGCGCGCCCGGTTCAACCCCGGGCCGCGCGGGCGGCCCGTTTTTCGGAGAGGCAGTCATGGCCCAACGGCAATCGAAGCACGAAGGCATCCTCGAACTGCTCTGCCAGGCATACGAGACCGAGCTTGGCGGCGCGAAGATCTACGAGGCCGCGCTCCAGTGCGCGACCGACGAGGACCTGCACAAGGAATGGGAGAAGTACCACCGCGAGACGATGCACCACCAGGACGTGCTGCGCAAGGTATTCGACACGCTCGGCCTCGACCCGGATACGCAGTCGCCGGGGCGTGCCGCGGTCGCGGCGACCGGCAAGTCGCTCGTCCAGGTGATCGAGCAGGCGAAGAAGCAGGCCGCCACGGCGGTCGCGCAGGTCGTCGCGGCCGAGTGCGTGGTGCTCGCCGAGACCAAGGATCACCTGAACTGGGAGCTGATCGGCTATGCGGCCGACCAGTTGCGCGACGGCGACGCGGCGAAGGCGCTGAAGGCCGCGCACGACGAGGTCGAGGCCGACGAGGACCATCACCTGTATCACACCCGCGGCTGGGCGCGCGAGATGTGGATCGAGTCGATGGGCTTCAAGGCCGTGCTGCCGCCGCCGGAGGAAGTGAAGAAGGTCGAGTCGGCGGCCGATGCGGCGCGCGCTGAACGCTCGCGCGGCAAGATGATGTAACCGTGCCGGGCCGGCAACCGGGTCGTGCTGCTCGCGTGGCGCCCGGTTGCCCGATCCTGTTTGTCGTGCCGCCGTTCCCGTCTGCCTTGTCAGCGGTTGTCAATCGGTTGCATGCGCAACTAAACCATTCCGGTCACGTCAGCATGTCCACGGCCATCACGATCACCGATGCCGCCATCAGCGCGACCGCGAGCCACCCGAACACCTTCGACGCGATACCGCTGCCCGGCTGGCCGGCCGCATCGCGCCGCTGCGACAGCAGCATCACCAGCACGAGCATCGGGACTGCCGCGATGCCATTGAGTACCGCGCTCCAGTACAGCGCCTTGATCGGATTGACCGGACTGAAACAGATCGCGATGCCGACGATCACGCACGCCGCCAGCACCGCATAGAACGCGGGCGCGCGGCGCACCGGCTCGTTCAGGCCTTCGCGAAACCGCCATGCTTCCGCGCAGCCGTACGCGGCGCTGCCCGCGAACGCGGGAATCGCCAGCAGCCCGCAACCGACGATGCCGAACGCGAACACGACGAACGCCGCTTCGCCGGCGATCGGCCGCAGCGCCTCGGCGGCCTGTGCGGTGGAGCCGATGTCGTGCTTGCCGTGCGTGAAGAACACGGCCGCGCCGATTGCCATGATGCAGAACGACACGGCGTTGGTCACGATCATCCCGGTCCAGGTATCGAACGTGATGCGTCGCTCGGCCTGGGTTTCCTCGACTTCGAGCGCGGCCTGCCACACGAACAGGTACGGGCTCAGCGTCGTGCCGAGCACCGCGACCGCGGTCGTCGCATATTCGTGCGTGAAACTGACGTGCGGCAGCACGATTGCGTGCAGCAGGCCGCGCCAGTCGATCTGCACGAAACCGAGCTCGAGCACATAGGCGAGCAGGCCGAGTGTCATCCATTTGAGCCAGCGCGCGTAGCGTTCGTAGGAGAGCAGCACCTGCAGCGCGAGCGACGCGAGGCCGTAGACGGGCGCATACCAGTAGCTGCGGCCGCCGGCGACGAGCGCGGTCGCGTCACCCATCGCGGCGAGATCGGCGCCGACGTTCACCACGTTGACGATCGCGACCATCACGATCAGGGTTTTGGCGAGGCGATCGGAGAAGTGCTCGCGGATCCCGGCGACGAGGCCTTCGCGGTTGGTGCGTCCGACGAACGCCGACGCGAGCTGCACGACGACCATCATCGGCAGCGTGACGACGATCATCCACAACATGTTGAAGCCGAACTGGCTGCCGGCCTGGGCGTAGACCGCGACGTTGCTCGGATCGGCGTCGGACGCGCCCGCGAGCAGGCCGGGGCCGAGCTTGCGATACCACGGTTTCGCGGCCGGCTGGACGGGCTTGGCCGAGCCGGTATCGCTCGAGCCGTCGTCCTGGCGCAGGTCGCTCATGCGGCGTCTCCGCGCGCGCCGTGCGTACCGCCGTGGCCGCCAGCGAGGCGCGCCGCAGTGCGCAGCGCGTCGACGAGCGTCCGGTACGCTTGCTCGCGCGAATCGGCGCCGCGCGTGCGCAGCACGTAGGACGGGTGATAGGTCGCGACGACCAGACAGCCGTCGGGGGAGCGCACCGGCTTGGGCGTGCGCTCCAGCGTCGCGTCGTTGTCCCGCAGCACCGTGCGCAGTGCCGTCGCGCCGAGCGCGACGATCACGCGGGGCGCAAGCGTATCGAGCTCGCGTTCGAGCCAGTAGCGGCACGCGGCGACTTCGCGCTGCGCGGGCGTCTTGTGCAGCCGCCGCTTGCCGCGCGGCTCCCACTTGAAGTGCTTGACCGCATTGGTCAGGTAGACGCTGTCACGCTCGATGCCGGCCTCGTCGAGCGCGCGGTCGAGCATGTGGCCCGCCGCGCCGACGAACGGGATGCCCGTGCGATCCTCCTGGTCGCCCGGCTGCTCGCCGACCAGCATGATGCGCGCGCCGACCGGCCCCGCGCCGGGCACCGGCTGCGTCGCGTGTTCCCACAGCCCGCAGCGGCGGCAGGCGTCGAGCGTGGCCGGCGCGTCGTCGTCGGGAGCGGGCTCGGCAGTGGCGGGCTTCGGCGGCGCGCGGCGCGTCATGCGGTGCCTCCCGCGCAGGCCTGCACCGCGCACCTGCCCGCGCCGGCGCGCGCTCGCCGGCGGCTTGCATGCCGATCAACGGCCTGGCCGGATCGGACCATCGGCAATGCGCGCATCGATGGCTCCCGTATCGACGATATCGACGACATGCAGCAACCGGCATGCCGCATGCAGTCGACCTGGGCGCGCGGTTTGGGTCGGGGCCGCACCTGACTGCAGGGAGCAACGCGATGCAATCCGGCTCCGGCGGCGTTCGGGCTGCGGGCGATGACGGGCGGCGTCGCGTGGGCATTACACGACACTTGTAAAACGGTGCCGTGCCCCGTGCCCCGTGCAGCGCGAAGCCGTCGGCGTGCACGAAAGCGGCTCGCGGGCCGCGTCGATCACTTCGCCGCCCGTCATTCAGGTCGCGAAGTCGGTCGACGCCGACAGCGCTTTCCACGTTTCCGTTTCCTGGGCCACGTACGCGTTTTTCGCGGCGATGGCAGCCAACGTGTCCGTGCCGAGCGGAAGGCGCAACGGCGGGTTCGGCGCGTCGACCAATGAGATCATCGCGGCCGCGAGCTTCGCCGGGTCGCCGGGCTGGTTGTGATTCAGCTGCACGGTGTGGCGGCGAACCGCGCCCGAGGTTTCGTCGTAGTCGTCGATCACGTGCGGTGCCACCGCCAGCGACGACGCATCGAGAAAGTCCGTACGGAAATATCCGGGCTCGACGACCGTCGCGTGAACGCCCAGCGGCTTCAGCTCCGCATGCAGCGCTTCGGTGATGCCTTCGACGGCGAACTTCGTCGACGAGTACACGCCGAACCCGGCGGCCGCCCGATAGCCGCCGATCGACGAAATATTGATCACGTGGCCCGAGCGGTTCGAACGCATCGTCGGCAAGACGGCGCGCGTGACGTTCAGCAGCCCGAACACGTTCGTGTCGTACATGCGGCGGACATCCGCGTCGGCGGATTCCTCCACCGCGCCCAGCAGACCGAAGCCGGCATTGTTGACCAGCACGTCGATTCGGCCGAATGTTTCGATCGCCGCCTGCACGGCCGCCTTGGCGTGCGTTTCGTTCGTCACGTCCAGTTCGACGGCAAGCAATGCCGCCGAGTCGCCAAGTCGCTCGACGATCGCCGGGATGTTGCGTCCCGCCGCGACGACCGCGTTGCCGTCCGCGAGCGCGGCCTCTGCAATCAATGCACCGATGCCGCGCGACGCGCCGGTGATGAACCAGACGCGCTTGAAACCGTGTCGTTGAACGTCTGCCATGATGTTTCTCCTACGTGGGGGTGATGAGGTGATGCCATGGTAGGCGCGCCGATTGACTCGAACTAGACGGTCAATATTTGACTGATAATCAACTTTTATTTGCGAATCATGAGGCGGGGAAATGAACGGAATTCGCGCGATCACGACGTTCGTCCGCGCCGCGACGCTCGGCAGCCTGCGCGGCGCGGCGATCGACCAGGGCATCTCGCCGCAGGCCGCGAGCCATGCGGTGATGCAACTGGAGAAGGAACTCGGGGTGCGGCTGTTTCATCGGACCACCCGCAGCCTGAGCCTCACGGAGGAAGGCCAGCGGCTGCTCGACCACGCGAGGCCGGCGCTCGACATGCTGTCGTCCGCGCTCGACGACGCGCGGCGCTCGACGGAAGAGGTGAGCGGCGTGCTGCGTATCAGCGCGCCGCGCGCGCTGGGCCTGACGGTCCTGTGGCCCTGCTTCGAGGAATTCCAGCGGCGCTACCCGGACGTGCAGCTCGACGTGCAGTTCGACGATCAGTTCACGGACCTCGTGGCGGACCGTGCCGATGTGGGGTTTCGCGGCGGGCCGCCGCCGTCCGGCGGCGCGATCGCACGCCGGCTGGTGCCGATTCAGCTGATCGTGTGCGCATCGCCGGACTATATCGAGCACAACGGCGCCCCGCGGACCATCGATGAACTGGCTCGACATCGCTGCACCGGATATCGGCGCGCCAACACGGGAAAGCTCGCGCAATGGCAGTTTCGTATCGGCGAGGAGATCGTCTATCGCGACGTGCCCGCCGCGATCTGCGTGAACGATACGGAGATGGAAACGCAGGCGGTTCTGTCAGGCCTCGGCATCGGACAGCTGGGCAGCTTCAATGCGGCGCCGCATATCAGGAGCGGCCGGCTCGTTCCGTTGCTGACGCAGCACGTGACGGAATCCGGAGCGGTCTACATCTACTACCGGCATCGCACCGAGCAGTCGCGACGCGTGAAGACGTTCATCGATTTCATGGTGGAGCGCATGGCCGGCAATCGAAACTTCTTCGTCGATCCGTCCGAGCTTCGCGCCGCGCGGGAACCGCGGCCGGAACGGGCCGCGAAGCGGCGCGGATAGCAGCGGATAGCAGCGGCGGGCCAGCCGCGCCGCCCCCGAATCATGCACAATACCCGGCATCTGAGATGCGGAGACCAGCCCCGTGGGAATCAACTTCGATTTGACCGACTTGCAGGCGTTTCGCGCGGTGGTGGAGCTGGGCAGCTTCCGGAAGGCCGCCGAGTCGATCAGCATTTCGCAGCCCGCGTTGAGTCGCCGGATCGACAAACTCGAGGAAGCGCTCGGCGTGCGCCTGTTCGAGCGCACCACGCGCAGCGTCACGCTGACCACCGTCGGCCGCGTGTTCGCGCCGAGTGCCGAGCAGCTGCTGGACGATCTCGACGCCGCGCTGCTCGGCATCCGCGACGTGTCATCGAGCCGCCTCGGTCATGTGACGATCGCGTGCGTGCCGTCGGTCGCTTACTACTTTCTGCCGAACGTGATCGCGAGCTATCATCGCCGCTTTCCGCGCATCCGGGTCAAGCTGATCGATGCGAGCGCGAACGAGGTGCTGAGTGCCGTCATCAGCGGCGAGGCCGATTTCGGCGTGAGCTTCATGGGCAGCCAGGAGCCCGAGGTCGAGTTCAAGCTGCTGCTGCAGGAGCGGTTCGTCGCCGCGTGCCGGCGCGATCATCCGCTCGCGCGCAAGAAGCGCGTGACCTGGAACGAGCTTTACGAGTACGAGTATGTGTCGGTGGACAAGACGTCCGGCAACCGCCTGTTGCTCGACCAGGCGCTGACGGCTGTCGCGCCGCGTGCGCCGAGCGTGTGCGAGACGCGCCACGTGACGACCATGCTCGGGTTGATCGAGGCGGGGCTCGGTGTCGCCGCGGTGCCGTCGATGGCGATGCCCGGCGAGGACCATCCGCTGCTCACGAGCGTGCCGCTCGTCGAGCCGGTGGTCAAGCGCCGGGTCGGCATCGTGAAACGGCGCGGACGCCCGCTGACGCCGGCGGCGGAGGAGTTTCACCGGGCGGTCGTCGACGCGAAGCGCGGCGGCGCCGCGCGCGGCGATGGATCGAAGTCAGTGACGCATACGACCGATACAACAGGAACATCGAGGAAGACCGCATCGTGAGGCTGGCAAGACCGCTTCGTTCGCTCTACGTACAGGTGCTGCTGGCGATGGTGCTCGGCGTGAGCGTCGGCCACGTCTGGCCGTCGGCGGGCGCGATGCTCAAGCCGCTCAGCGATGCATTCGTCGGTCTCGTGCGGATGATGATCGCGCCGATCGTGTTCTGCACGATTGTCTCGGGCATCACGTCGCTCGCGAACGGCAAGGCCATCGGACGCACGATCGTCCACGCGCTGGCGCTGTTCTATCTGCTGACCGCCGCCGCGCTCGCATTCGGGCTCGTCACCGCGTTCGTGCTGCGGCCCGGCGCCGGCATGCACGTCGACGTGCGCCATCTCGATTCGAGCATCCTGGCGCAATACATGCAGCGTGCGCAGCCGCACGGGCTCGTCGAGTTCGCGCTGAGCGTGATCCCGGACACGATGCTCGGCGCGTTCCAGCAGGGCGAGGTGCTGCCCGTGCTGCTGTTGTCGCTGCTGTTCGGCTTTTCGCTGAATGCGTATCCGCAGGCCGGGCGGCCCGTGCTGGCGCTGATCGACGGTGTCGCGCAGGTCGTCTTTCGCGTGCTGGCGATGATCATGCGGCTCGCGCCGCTCGGCGCATTCGGCGCGATGGCGTTCACGGTGGGCCGCTTCGGCATCGGCTCGGTCGGCTCGCTCGCGCGGCTGATGGCGTCGTTCTACGTGGCCTGCGGGCTGTTCGTCGCGCTGGTGCTCGCGCCGCTCGCACGATTGCATGGTTTCGCGTTGTGGCGGCTGTTGCGCTATCTTCGCGAGGAATTGCTGATCGTCCTCGCGACGTCCTCCACGGAGCCGGTATTGCCGCGGCTCATCGTCAAGCTGGAGTCGCTGGGTTGCGACAAGGGCGTCGTCGGGCTCGTGCTGCCGGCCGGCTACTCGTTCAACCTGGACGGCACCGCGATCTACCTGACGCTCGCGGCAATGTTCATCGCGCAGGCGTGCGACGTGCCGCTTTCCGCGCCGCAAATCGCGGCGATGCTGGCGTTGATGCTGCTGACGTCGAAGGGCGCGGCCGGCGTGTCCGGCAGCGGGCTCGTCGCGCTCGTCGCGACGCTCGCGGTGATGCCCGACCTGCCGGTGGCCGGCGTCGCGCTTCTGGTCGGCATCGATCGCTTCATGTCGGAAGCGCGCGCGCTGACGAGCGTGATCAGCAATGCGTGCGCGGTGATCTTCGTGTCGGCGTGGGAAGGGGCGTGCGATCGTGCGCGGCTCGCACGGATGCTGAGCGCGGCCGGGCCGGCGGGCCCGAACGGTATCGACGATGCCGGGCGCGACGGGAAGACTGTCTGACGCACGCCTTCCCGGGGTTCGTGCTCAATGCGCGGAGACGGAATCCAGCCCGGTCGATTTCACTTCCGCCTGCACGTCGGGCGACGCGAGATAGTCGAGGAGCGCCTTCGCTTCCTTCGGATGTTGCGCGCCGACGGGGATGCCGGCCGCGAAGCGCGTGACGGACTGCAGCGATTCGGGAATCTTGCCGACGAACGTCGCGCCCTTCACGGGCAGCAGTTCGCTCACCTGCTGAAAGCCGATCTCGTAGTCGCCGTTCGCGACCACGGATGCGACCGGAATCCGCGGGACCATCTTCGCCTTCGATTTCACCTGGTCCTCGATGCCGAGCTTCCTGAACAATTCCCGCTCGATGTAGACGCCGCTCGCGCTGTCCGAGTAGGCGATCGACTTCGCCTGCAGCAGCACCTGCTTGAGGCCCTCGGCCGTGCTGATGTCGGGTTTCGCCGCGCCGTCGCGCACGACCATGCCGATGCGCGAATCGGCCAGCTCGACGCGCGAGCCGGGGATCACTTTGCCTTGCTTGATCAGGTCGTCGAGCGCGTAGCCGACCATGATCACCGCGTCGGCCGGCTCGCCGCGCGCGAGCCGGTTCGGGATCGCTTCGGGCGACTTGCCCATCGACGGCCCGAGCGCGGTGTCGAGCGTGTTGCCGGTGTGTGACGTGAACTGCGGGCCGAGCAGCTTGTAGGCGGCGGTGAAGCCGCCCGAGCTCATCACGTGCAGGTCGGCGGCCTGCACGTTCGCGGTGACCGCGGCGGTGGCGACGAGCGCGGTCGCGCACAGTTTCAGGAACGGGATTTTCATGGTCGTGGTGGTGGTCGTGGTCCGGGTCGGGCGATGTCGGGCAGGTGGTTCGGCCTGAGGCTTCAGTGCGCCGGCGTCAGCGTCGCGGGGTGGCGGCGATAGAGTACGAACGTCGCCAGCAGCGCGCACACCGCGGCGAGGCTCATCCAGTAGCCCGGCGCGGCCTTGTCGCCGGTCATGTGAATGAGCGCCGTCGAGATCGCGGGGGTGAAGCCGCCGAACACGGCCGTCGCGAGGCTGTAGGCGAGCGAGAAGCCAGCCACGCGCACTTCCACCGGCATCACTTCCGTCAGCGCGACGACCATCGCGCCGTTATAGATCCCGTACATGAACGACAGCCACAGCAGCACGAGCAGCATGTTGACGAACGACGGCGCGTGAGCGAGCAGCGACAGCGCCGGATAGGCGGTCGCGATCGCGAGCAACGTCATGCCGACGAGCAGCGGCCGGCGGCCGATGCGATCCGAGAGCGCGCCGCCGATCGGCAGCCACACGAAGTTCGACACGCCGACGCACAGCGTGACGAGCAGGCTGTCGGCGGTGCTGAGATGCAGGACCGTCTTGCCGAAGGTCGGCGCGTAGACCGTGATCAGGTAGAAGCTCGTGGTGGTCATCGCGACCAGCATCATGCCGGCGACCACGACGCCCCAGTTTCGCAGCAGCGTGCCGAACACTTCCTTCATGCCCGGACGATGCCGGCGCGCCTTGAACTCCTGCGTTTCCTCCAGGTTGCGACGCAGCATGAAGATGAACGGCACGATCATGCAGCCGACGAAGAACGGCACGCGCCATCCCCATGCGGCGATCGCCGATGCGCTCAGCCATTGGTTGAGCGCGAAACCGAGGCCGGCCGCGACGACGATCGCGACCTGCTGGCTGGCGGACTGCCAGCTCGTGAAGAAGCCCTTGCGGCCGGGCGTGGCCATCTCGGCGAGATAGACCGACACGCCGCCCAGCTCGGCACCCGCCGAGAAGCCCTGCAGCAGCCGCCCGATCAGCACGAGCGCGGGCGCGAGCAGGCCGATCGTCGCGTAGCCCGGCACGAACGCGATCAGGATGGTGCCGCTGGCCATGATGGCCAGCGTGACGATCAGGCCCTTGCGGCGGCCGACGTCGTCGATGTACGCGCCCAGCACGACCGCGCCCAGCGGGCGCATCAGGAAGCCCGCGCCGAAGACCGCGAACGTCATCATCAGCGACGCGAACTCGCTCGCGGCGGGAAAGAATACGGCCGCGATCTGCGTCGCGTAGAAACCGAACAGGAAGAAGTCGAACTGCTCGAGGAAGTTGCCGGCCGTCACGCGGAATACCGCGGCGGCCTTCGAACGTCCGGTCGGAAGGCTGGGCGAGGGGTGCATCAGGGTGTCTCCTGGGAATCTGGACAGTGCGCGGGGAGCGGTCGATTGTCGTTTCGGCAATGTTCGCCCAGAGACGGGGAAACGTTAAGTGCGAATTTTGGAAGGATTGATGTTGTTTGGTTATCAATGGGTGGGGCCCCGGCAGAAGGATTCCGTGGGGCGCGCACGGGCTGAATGGCGGCGTCAGCAAGGAAATGCCCGATCACCTGCCCTTGTCTGAAGTCGACGCAATCCAATTTTGAGAAAGGGTTTGGCCGAACCGCAGTAGAGTTTTTCCGCTCGTATCGCAGGATGCCGCAAGGGCATCGCATACATCTCTTTGTGAAAAACAGGAGGACGCGTGAAAGACCAGCATGGACGGGACATGATTCGCTTGGGCGACACCACGGATCACGGCGGCGAAGTGATCGAAGCGGCCGGTGATTTGAGGCATAGGGGGATTGCCGTTGCGCTGGACGGCCACGCGGTGAGGTGCCCCCGATGCGGCGGCGTGTTTCCACTGCTGGCAAGTGGTTCGCGCACACATCACGGCCGGCGCGTCGGCTATCACGGCGACAAGACCGGTTGCGGTGCGACCGTCATTGGCCAGCGAACGGCAGGGGCAGAGTAAATGGAGATTTTTACCCAGGCTCGCACGCTGTCCATCTCCGGCGCGGCGTTACCCACCTACGGCAT
>NZ_QTQF01000024.1:0-132608 GCF_003854235.1 Burkholderia sp. Bp8998 | reverse complement strand
GGACGCGCCTTTCTTTTGGTTACTTTTCTTTGGAAGACAAAGAAAAGTGACCGCCGCCCCGCGCAGGGGCGACGCTAATAGACCGTAATCGCAACAGGTTCAACGAAAGGGGATGCGGACCGAAAAAAACCACGCCCCCGCGAGCCCTCTTCCCATCAAAGAACGATGCGACGAAAATCGCCAAGCACCGCACCGAGATACGCATTGAACCGCGCGGCTTCCGCGCCATCCACTGCGCGGTGATCAAACGACAGCGAGAGCGGAAGAATGAGCCGCGGCACGAACTGCTTGCCGTCCCACACTGGTTTCATCGCGCTGCGCGACACCCCGAGGATCGCCACTTCTGGCGCGTTGATGAGCGGTGTGAAATGCGTGCCGCCGACACCGCCGAGCGACGAGATCGAGAAGCAACCACCCTGCATCTGATCGGGCTTGAGCTTGCCGTCGCGCGCGGCCTTCGACAGCTCGGTCATTTCTTTAGCGATATCGACGAGGCCTTTCTTGTCCGCATCTCGAATGACGGGCACGACGAGCCCATTCGGCGTATCGGCGGCGAAACCGACGTGGTAGTACTGCTTGAACACGAGGTTGTCACCGTCGAGGCTCGCATTGAAGGCCGGGAACTTCTTCAGCGCGGCGACGACCGCCTTGATCAAGAATGCGAGCATCGTGAACTTCACACCCGCCTTCTCGTGTTCCTTGTTCAGCTGCACGCGCAGTGCTTCGAGCTCGGTGATGTCTGCTTCGTCGTTGTTCGTGACGTGCGGGATCATCACCCAGTTGCGATGCAGGTTCGCGCCGGATATCTTCTTGATGCGCGACAGCGGCTGCGAATCGACGGGGCCAAATTTCGCGAAATCTACCTTCGGCCACGGCAATAGGCCCAGCTCTGCTCCGTTCGCCGAGACGGGCGGCGTCGAGACTGTTGGCGTGCCAGGCGATGTCGCCATCGCGTTCCTGACGAACGCAGTAACGTCTTCCGATGTAACGCGCTGCTTTGGACCGGTGCCCTGCACGCGCGATATCTCGACGCCCAGTTCTCGCGCGAGCTTGCGGACCGACGGCGACGCATGGCTGTCTCGATGCAGCTCGCCTTCGCGCGCTGGGGTGCGATGCAATGGCGCAGGCGCAGATTCCAGTTCGGGCGTGGGCGCGGGCACTTGCATTGGCGCTGCCGTGACATCCGCTTCCGGCCGCGTGAGATCGTGCGCAGCAGCAGCGGCGGCAGGCACCGGCACCGCCCCACCACGCCGCTCCCCCTCACTTTCGATCAGCGCGATCAGCGCCCCTTCCGACACCGTGTCGCCAACCGCGACCATCAACTCCTTGATCACCCCAGCGATCGGGCTGGGCACATCCATCGTCGCCTTATCCGATTCGAGCATGACGAGCGACTGCTCCTGCTCGACCCGTTGCCCTACTTCCACCATAACCTCGATTACCGGAATGTTCTTGTAATCGCCGATATCCGGCACTTCAATTCGTGTCACCTGCACATTCGTCTCCAACAGCAAGCGTTTCAACAGTCGGCGCCGCGCGCTACACCCGGCCGCACGCACTTGATTCGATCGGATTGCCCACGATTGACCGATGAACGCGCGAAGCCTTCGAGCAGCCGATTCGCGCGCCACTCTCATGGCGCACACCGGTCAATGAGTTCTAGACAAGCCAGGGTTCGATCAGCCCGCTTCCGATTCGCCCATATCGGTCGATCGCCTGACGCACGATGCCCGGGTCCAGCTGGCCATCGTCGGCGAGTGCCTTCAACGCGGCGATCACGATCGACGCACGATCCACTTCGAAGAACGCGCGCAACGCCGCACGCGTATCGCTGCGCCCGAAGCCGTCGGTGCCGAGCACGACATAACGGGACGGCACGTACGCACGGATCAGTTCCGGCACGGCGCGCACATAATCGGTCGCGGCGATCACCGGCCCACGCGCGGCGCCCAGCGCGGCCGTCACGTAGGGCACCGCCGGCTCGCCACGCTCCAGCAGCCGCTGCGCGCGCTCCACGGACACGCCGTCGCGATGCAATTCGGTAAAGCTCGTCACGCTCCAGACGGCCGCGTCGATATGCCAGTCGTCCTTCAGCATCCGGGCCGCGGCCTGGACTTCACCGAGAATCGCGCCCGAGCCCAGCAACTGGACCTGCGCGATCTCGACCTGCGCGGGCTCCAGCGCGTACATCCCCTTGAGCACGCCGCGCCGGACACGATCGACATCCGCTTCAGCCAACGGACGTTGCGCGTAGTTTTCGTTGGTGACGGTCAAGTAGTAAAACAGGTCGCGCTGACGCACGATCATCTGCTGCATGCCTTCGTCGACGATCATCGCCACTTCGTACGCAAAGGCCGGATCGTACGCACGGCAGTTCGGTATCGTCGACGCCGCAAGATGGCTCGTGCCGTCCTGATGCTGCAGGCCTTCACCGCCGAGCGTCGTCTTGCCGGCCGTCGCGCCGATCAGGAAGCCGCGCGCGCGCTGGTCCGCCGCCGCCCAGATCAGATCGCCGATACGCTGGAAACCGAACATCGAGTAGTAGATATAAAACGGCAGCATCGGCAGATCGTGCACGCTGTAAGACGTTGCCGCGGCAATCCACGACGACACCGCCCCCGCCTCGGAGATGCCTTCTTCCAGAATCTGGCCGCGCGTATCCTCACGGTAATAGAGCATCGAACCCATGTCTTCCGGCTCGTACAGTTGGCCGAGCGGCGAATAGATACCGACTTGCCGGAACAGATTGGCCATGCCGAAGGTACGCGCCTCGTCGGCGACGACGGGCACCACACGCGGCCCCAGTTCGGCGTCCTTCAACAGGTTGCCGAGCATGCGCACGATCGCCATCGTGGTCGACATTTCCTTGTCGTTGGTGTCGAGCGCGAATTGCCCCCACGCCGACATCGCGGGCACGGCCGGCGTGTGCGATGCCGCTGCGCGCCGTCGCGGAAGGTAGCCACCCAGTGCTGCACGGCGCGCGTGCAGATACTGCATGACGGCACTGCTTTCGTCGGGCTTGTAGAACTTGAGTTGTTCGACGTCGGTGTCGGAGAGCGGCAGGCGAAACCGGTCGCGAAACTCCTTCAACTGGTCGATGTCGAGCTTCTTTTGCTGATGCGTCGTCATGCGCCCCTGGCCGATCGAGCCCATGCCGAAGCCCTTCATGGTCTTCGCGAGAATGACCGTTGGTTGCCCGCGGTGTTTCGACGCCTTTTCGTACGCAGCGTGCAATTTACGAACATCATGGCCGCCGCGCCGCAGGCGGTCGATATCGTCGTTGCTCAGATGCGCGGCGAGCGCGGCCAGCTCGGCATTCTGACCGAAAAAGCGTTCGCGATTGTAGGCGCCGTCGTTGGCGGAAAAAGTCTGGAACTGGCCGTCCACGGTGTGCGCGAACGCGCGCAACAGCGCCCCCGTGCGATCCCGCGCGAACAGCGCGTCCCAGTCCGAACCCCACAGCACCTTGATGACGTTCCAGCCGGCCCCCGTGAACTGCGCTTCGAGTTCGTCGATGATGCGGCCATTGCTGCGCACCGGTCCGTCGAGCCGCTGCAGATTGCAGTTGATCACGAACACGAGATTGTCGAGTCCCTCGCGCGCGGCCAGCGAAAGCGCGCCGATCGCCTCGGGTTCGTCCATTTCGCCATCGCCGAAATAGCCCCACACTTTGCGGCCTTCCGTGCGTTGCAGCCCGCGGTTCTGCAGATAACGCATGAAGCGCGCCTGGTAGATCGCGTTGATCGGCCCGATGCCCATCGAGCCGGTCGGGAATTGCCAGAAATCCGGCATCAGCCATGGATGCGGATAGGAACACAGGCCCGCACCGGTGATTTCCTGCCGGTAATGCTCGAGATGCGTGTCGTCGAGAAAGCCTTCGAGATAAGCGCGCGCGTACACGCCCGGCGCCGAATGAGGCTGAAAATAGACGAGATCGCCGCCATGACCATCGTTCGGGCCGCGAAAGAAATGATTGAAGCCTACTTCGAACAGGTCGGCCGCCGACGCATAGCTGGCAATATGCCCGCCCAGCTCACCGTACGCGCGATTGGCCCGCACGACCATGGCCAGCGCATTCCAGCGCAGCGCAGCGGCAAGCTTTTCTTCGATGTCGAAATCGCCCGGATACGGAGGCTGCTGATCGACGGGAATCGTGTTCGCGTAGGGCGTGATATTCAGGCGCGCCGTTGCGATACCGTTGGATGAAGCGTGGGCCGCGAGCCGATCGAACAGGTACTGCGCCCGCTCGGCACCCGCATGCCGGACCACGCCATCGAGCGCGTCGAGCCATTCGGCGGTTTCGAGTGGATCATCGTCGACTTTCGTCTGATGCAGGGAAAGGATCGAGGGTGTCCCCGTCGATAAGTCGGTCATCTTGCAACTCCGTAAGAGCAATGCGAATTCAGTGGCGAGTGCGCAAAGATTACGGGGGATGCCGCAGAATGTGTGGTCGTATTCAGGGCTGCCGAAGCGGTGTCGGCTGCACGCTCTTCTGCGAAATGCGTGATCTACAGCATTTCTTTTTGACGCGGGCGACGTCGCGTGCGGGACGGTCAAGTCCTGGGCGAGAAAACAGGCGCGACGCGCGTCGAGACTGGAAGCGCGTTCGATTACAACGGCCATCGGAAAGGAAGCGGCCGTATCATTGCGACCGCTCGCGCCGCGCGTCCATCGACGTGCTGACGCGCGCGCGATTTCACACGTCCGCCGCCGCATCCGCCGGGCCATCCGCTCGGTCGTCCATCTCGGTCGAAGCGGGCGACACGGGTACGGCGTCCGACTGCGTACGCGCCAGCGCGGCGAAGTAGCGACCTGGCGAATGCCCGAGGGCCTTCTTGAACATCGTGATGAACGCGGTGACCGACTCATAGCCGAGCTCGTCCGACACACGCTGCACGGTAGCGCCGCCGGCAAGCTCACGCACCGCAACGAGCAGTTGCAACTGCTGCCGCCAGCGGCCAAACGTCAGTCCCGTTTCACTGACGACGAGCCTCGCCAGCGAACGCTCGCTCATTGCGAGACGTTTCGCCCATTGCGCGACGGTGCTGCGATCGCCGGGATTGGCGTTCAACGCGTCGGCCATCTGCCGGATTCGCGGATGATCCGTCACCGGCAGATAGAGGCGCTCGACCGGCATCAGCGTCAGCTCGTGCAACAGCACGCGCGCAAGCCGGTCGGTATGGCCGCCCTGCTCGTAGTCCAGCGGCGCTCCGGCCAGATGCAGGATCATTTCCCGCACCATCGGCGAAATCGACAGCGTGCAGCAATCCGTCGGCAAGTCGACGATACCGGGCTCCGCAAACAGATAGCAAAGCCGGGCATTGGGCGTCGCATGGTTGCTGTGCGGCATGTCGCCGGGAATCCAGACACCGCATTGCGGCGGGACGATCCAGAAGGCGCCCGCGACCTGACAGGTTACGGCGCCGTGCAACGCCAGCACCAGTTGCCCCTTCCGATGTTTGTGAACCGGGATTTCGGCAGCATGCTCGTCGACGTGCATGCGCAGCGATACGGCCGGCCGGTCGATCGTGTCCGGATCCGCAAAATCAGGAAGACTAACGTAACGGTTCATATCGGGTATCTTTTGGCGACACGTTGGAATTGTAGCGAAACGCATGCGGAGAATGAGTCGGCATAGTAGCGTCATTCCACGCTCGAATGCCGCGACGACTTTTGTTCCAGACCTCCGGCGCGCGGGGGCCGGCTCTGTATACGTTCCTTCGCATAGCTCCGCGGCAACGGGCGCCGCCGCCTCGCCACGCAGACCGCGCATGATCCCGCCCGCTGCCAGATAGCTCGCGTGACTTCGGGCCGCGCGCCGACGGCCGCAAGAAAGCCGTTGGCGAACGAGACGGCGATGGTTGAACTCGGAGTTCGCGCCTGATCGTTCCGACAGCATCAATGCCGGTGCAGTCGGGTTTGCGCCCGCTTGTGCTTGCTGTGTGGTCTGTACGCGATTCAAACGTCAGACAAAAGCCACGATGACGCCGAGCGGATCGACGCGGACGTCGCCCCGAAGTTCGGCGAGCCACCGACCGCGAATTGCGCTTCGATCGCCGGCTCACGCAGCACAATCTGCCGAACGGAGCGCCACTGCTGCAACACAAGAATAAGAAATGCTGCTCGAACTGCGGCAATATTTCCCCGTGCAATCAAATGAATTCATGATCCGGGCGACCCGGATTTCATTAAGCGCAGTGAAATCCGGAACGACGAAATAATAAATAAGGCGAGACAGATTTTTTGACGCGAATACCGGAATCGGCAGCAGCGCCGCGCCATTGCGTATGGCGCTCGCGCCGGCACGTCAGGGTCGTCGGCAGTTTGATCCGCAGCACCGCTCTATTCGCATAACAAAACAGCCTCAGCAATGAGGCAAGTACTTGTCATATTAATTAATGATTCGTTAAACCCGCTTTATTTACCATTTATTTACAACCACCCGCATCGCCGCCTTTAAAACCAGAAAACAAAATGCAATACCCGGAGTAAACCCTTCCTTTGAATGCAAGGAGAACAATATGGAAATACGGCAAATCAACGTCTACGATCTGATCGATAGTCGCAGAATCGGCAGGAGGCAGTATTTCATCGTCGCCTTCTGTGCGCTGCTCATGCTGTTCGATGGCTTCGACACCCAGGTCATCAGCTTCATCGTGCCCGTTCTCGCGAACGAATGGCACCTGCCCAAGGCGGTATTCGGCGCGATTTTTTCAGCGGTTTTCTTCGGGCTGCTGATCGGCAACTTCGGCATTCCGTTCGTGACCCAGCGCTTCGGCACGAAGAAGATTGCCTTCGTGGCAACCGCTGCTTTCGGTCTGTTCACGCTGCTCACCGTCTTTGCCACCAGCGTGCCGCAACTGATCGCGTTGAGGTTCCTCACGGGCATCGGCCTCGGAGCGGCCACGCCGTGCGCGGTGGGCCTCGTTTCGGAATTCAGCCCGAAGAGAACCCGCGCGACGTTCGTCGTTCTGGTCTACCTCGGGTATGCGCTGGGGTTTATCTTCGCGGGCCTCTGCAGTAGCGCGTTGATTCCGCGCTTTGGCTGGCAAGGTCCGATGTGGTTGGGCGGGCTCGCGGCACTGGGCCTCACCGTCTTGCTGATCCCGCTGCTGCCGGAATCCGTCGCCTATCTGTCGAGAAATGCGGATCGGGCCGAACTGCTTCATGCAACCCGGCGCCTCTTTCCCGATTTCACGCTGCAACCGGACACCGAGCTGGTCACTCACGAAGAGAAGCCTGCGGATGCAAGCGTGCTCGGATTGTTCTCCGCGCAATTCCGCGTGGGGACATTCCTGCTGTGGGCCGTATTCGCGATCAACCTGGCCGCGTTCTATTTCCTGCAAAGCTGGCTACCGACCGTTCTCGCGTCCATCTCGTTCCCGCCCGCGCTGGTGGTCTGGGCGACCATCACGGTGATCATCGGAGGCATCGTGGCCAGTCTGCTGATGGGACCGATCATGGACCGCACGAGCCCTTACAGAATCCTGTCCGCGGCGTACGTCGGCGGCGCCGTCTCGATGTACGCGATCTCGGTAGCAATCGGCTCATCGCATCTCGCCTTGCTCACGACGATCTTCTTTTGCGGCTTTTGCATCAGCGGCGGACAAACCTGCGCCATCGCATTGTGCACGCTCTTCTATAGCCCGGAACTGCGCGCCCCGGGCGTCGCATGGGCCTATGGATTCGGTCGCCTCGGCGCCGCGGGCGGCACTTATCTCGCGGGCGTGCTGTACGCGAACAACTGGACCGCCGACGCGATGTTTCGCGTTGCAGCGGCGCCAATCCTCGTTGCAGCGGCTTGCGTGGCCCTGATGGGCGCCTGCTATGGCCTGACGAAGAAAGACCTGAAGAAGTCCTTTTCGGCCTGACCTGTACCGCGCACTGAATCGATGAACGTTAGTTGAACTGTTCTTTTGTATTGCCTTTGAAATGCGGAGATCTCATGAAAACGAAAAAAATCAAAATCATTGTCGGCTCGCTCGTGGGGCTCGCCAGCTCCGTCGCGCATAGCCAAAGTAGCGTCACGCTCTATGGCGAGATCGACAACGGTATTCATTACCAGACCAACGTGGGTGGCGGCAAGGCCGTCTACATGGACTCGCTGGACGGTATCGACGGCAGTCGCTGGGGGCTGACGGGCAAGGAAGATCTGGGAGGCGGTCTCAAGGCCATTTTTACGCTGGAGTCCGGCATCAACGTGAATAACGGACAACTTGCGCAGGGCGGCACGGCGTTTGGCCGGCAGGCTTTCGTCGGACTGAGCAGTGATACTTACGGCGCGCTCACCGTCGGCCGTCAATACGACATGGTGTGGTATTTCCCCGAGTTTCTTGCCGGTTCCGCGGCGGTTGGCGACCTGCCGAGCGCGCATCCGGGCGATTTCGACAACACCAGTAACAGCGTGCGATTCAACAACTCGGTGCGCTACATGAGCCCCGACTTCCACGGCTTCTCCTTTGGCGTCGAATACAGCCTCGGCGGCGTGCCCGGCGACTTCACCTCGACGTCGGGCTATTCGGTTGGAGCCGGTTACACACACGGTCCGCTTCAGATCGGCGCGGCGTTCGACTACTTCAAACACCCGACGTCGACGCCAGGTAACGGATGGTTCACCAACTATGCAAGCGGCTTCAATCTGCTGGCCTCGTCGTTGAACTCGGCTTACCAGGTCGCACAAGCCTATCAGGACGCCGTCATCGCGGCGGCCTACACGATCGGCAATGCGACGATCAGCGCGTCGTACTCGAACGTTCAATACGCGAATCTGGGTGCGTCGTTCCAGAACGGCACGGCCATCTTCAGCAACTACGACATCGGTTTGAACTACCGTGTCACGCCGGCGTTTTTCGTCGGCGTCGCGTATGACTATATGAAAGCGCGGAGCGTCACGACGGCACAAGGCAATTCCGTCGGCAATCAGCACTACAATCAGGTCGCGTTCACGCTGGACTATCTGCTGTCGAAACGTACCGACGTATACTTCTCGGGCGGCTGGCAACGCGCTTCCGGCACATCGTCGACGGGTGCGCTGGCGGTCGCCGACATTGGCGGATCCGGCGATTCGTCGAATAACCACCAGATGGTTTTCCGGCTCGCTGTTCGACATAAATTCTAAGGAGCGATGCTCGCCCACGCTTCGACATGACGATGCGGCGGTATTTCATTGCCGACATGCCGGCGCCACGGTGGTTTCTCAAGGTTGCTGGTTCGATGCCTGGTAGGATGGCGTCGAACCAGCGCCTGCATCTTGGACATCGCGATTCCGGCGAGCCTGGGTCATATCGGGCGGATAGTTTCGCTGCCTGCCCGAGTGTGCCGGAATCCATCCGTCGCGCTCTGCCTGCACTAGTTCAGCCCGTACCTCCGCGCGCGTCTTTCCAGTCGTGACCGCCGCCGCGGCGCAGCTCGCGTCGGCTACACCGGCGCTTGCGGCCAACGGGAAGAACATGGCAATGCAGAGTACCGCTGCAATTATCGTTCGCATGAGAAACTCCTTCCTTGTAAAGCGATGGTTCCGCGCTCAGACGAAGCCATACATGGTGAACAACATGACGTACGGGACTTCCTGCCCGGCCGAATTGCAGACCATGATGTCCAGCTTCTGAATGGCGCACATGGACACTATTGCCTTTACGGCTTTCGAAAAGACAAGCTTCATGATGATCGACTCCCCAATTTGATTTGGCCTCACGGTTGAGCTGTCGGCGCTCTGTCAATGGCGCTGACTTGCGCGTGAACGATGCTCCATTGATTCATGACGCACGGCAGCCCTCCACATTCCACAACGCTTGTTCACTACCGGCTCGAAGCACGAGACCCTGACACTCCGGCGCTTTGAAGCGTCACCGTGACGAGTACTTTATCTACATTCACCTGGCCTGAATTTGTGGAAGATGACAACGCATCTGCAAAAACTGCCAGAGTTTCCCCTCGCGCATCCACCGCAAGCCGCCGTCGTAGCGCGTTTTAGAAAAACTAAATAACCGCGCAGCGCAAGGCCCCTGTTCGACGCAATTTTGGATTTTTACGCTGGGTCCCGGTCACGTCACCTCATCGGCCGACGTGCAGCCCATGCCAAGTGCAAGCCGATCCTGCCCAAGTCCCCTGGAGCAAATATGAAGAAAGCAATTGCCGGTCTGGTCATTTTGATGACCGCCGCTTCCGCCCACGCGGGCGATGCGACACGCCTGCGTTTTGGCGTGGACCCGTCGTACGCGCCGTTCGAATCGAAAGCACCGTCGGGGCAACTCGTCGGCTTCGACATCGACGTCGGCAACGAGATCTGCCGCCGCGTCAATGCGCGATGCGTGTGGGTCGAGACGGCGTTCGACGGCATCATCCCGGCGCTCAAGGGCCGCAAGTTCGATGCGATCCTGTCCGCGCTGTCTGTCACGCCGCAGCGCGAGACGCAACTCGCGTTTTCCACGTCCCTGTTCAATACGCCGAGCCGCCTGATCGGTCTGCGCGGCCGCGACATCACGCCGACCGTCGCATCGCTGCGCGGCAAGCGCGTGGGTGTTGCACAGGGCTCGACGCAGGAGACCTATGCGCGAACCTACTGGGCGCCGGCCGGCATCGAGGTCGTGTCGTATGCCAACCAGGAACTCGTCAACAACGACCTGCGCGCGGGCCGCCTCGACGCGACGCTGACCGACATGGTCGCGGCAAGCCAAGGGTTCCTGAAGACGCCGCAAGGTGCGGGCTACGCGTTCCTCGGCGAACCGGTCGTGGACGAGAAGACGCTCGGGAAAGGCGTGGCGATCGGCCTGCGCAAGGAGGATGGCGCGTTGCGCGAGAAGATCTACGGCGCGATCGCCGCGATGAAGCAGGACGGGACAATCCACCGCCTGGAGCAGCGTTATTTCGATGCCGGCCAGCCGAATCCTTGATCGGCTGTCGTCCCGCGCCAGGGTTACGGCGCGGACCGCGGGATCAGCCGCCGGGCCGGTCAGTTCGTTGCACCGGCGGCCCCGCTACGCTGCGTCGGGGCAGGCCGTAACGAGTGCGTCGCTGACCTGTTGCTGTTCACGCGCGCGCATGAGCAGCCAGCGATGGAAGCTGCGGCACTCCGGCTTATCGAACGCGCTCTTCTTCCACGCGACGAAGTATGGCCACGGCAGCGGCAAACCCGACGCGAGCGGCACGACGAGTCGCCCGGCGGCGACGTCGTCGCAGATCATCGACGATTGCGCCAGTACGAAGCCGTGACCATCGACGGCTGCCTGGATCGCGACGCTCGACAGCGAGAACGCATGGCGCACCGGCGCTGCCATCGACGCGTCCACACCATGGGCGTCGAACCACGCCTGCCACGACGGTGGCGACGCAAACTTCGGCTGCCAGTCGATCGTAATCAGCGGGAACGGCAGCAAGTCGGCCGGCGCAGCAAGCGGGCTGCGATCACGCAGCAAGCCCGGGCTGCAGGCGGGCACCACCACGTCGCGAAACAGCTCGATCGCATTGTCGACATCCGCGACACGCTCGCCGTAGCTGATCCGGAAATCGATCTCGCATCCGTCCGGCGCCGGTTCGGCGTGCGTGCCGTCGAGATAGACGCTCAATTCCGGGTACGCCCGCTGCCAGTCGAGCACGCGCGGCGCCAGCCATTTCGACAGCAGCGACGGCAACGCGCTGATTCTCAGCGTGTGCTCGTGTCGAGACCGGTCGACTTCCGCGTGCGCGATGCGCAGCCGCTCGAACGCGTCCGCACAGCGTTCGTGATAGCGGCGCCCGGCCGCCGTGAGTCGCAGCCGCTTGCCGTCCTTCTCGAGCAGGCTGAGGCCGAGCGTGTCCTCGAGCAGTTTCATCTGCTGACTGACGGCGCCTGCCGAGATGCCGAGGCGTTTCGCGGCTTCGGCGATACCGCCGCAGCGGCCGACGGCTTCGAAGACCTGCAATGCGCGCAACGGGGGAAGCGTACTCATGATGTTGGACCCGGTAAAGGCGTGATCGTAGACGAAAAACGTTTTAGAGATGCTAAATCATTGACCAGATTTAGGCAGCTATTCTTTCTGTTTGTGGCTTCTTATGCTTACGTCTGGTGAAGCGAAGCCGTCGCATGCGGCTCCGAACAAAGGAGAACGGAATGTTTCTGAAAAACGCGTGGTATGTCGCGGCGCGGGACAAGGAGGTCACGCGCGGGCTCACGTCAGTGACGATGCTCGGCGAGCGGATCGTGCTGTATCGCAAGGCCGACGGCACGCCGGTCGCGCTCGAGGATGCATGCCCGCATCGGATGCTGCCGCTGTCGATGGGCCGGTTGACAGGCGACCACGTCGAATGCGGCTACCACGGGCTGACATTCGACTGCTCCGGCGCATGCGTGCGCGCACCCGGCTCGGCGCGGATTCCGGCGCAGGCCGTGGTGCGGCGTTATCCGGTGGCCGAACGCTACGGGCTCGTGTGGGTCTGGATGGGCGACGAATCAAGCGCGGACCCGGACGCGATCCTGACGATCGACGAATGGGACGATCCGGCCTGGGGCGTCAATTGCGGCGACGCGATGACCATTGATTGCCACTATCTGTACATGACCGACAACCTGCTCGATCCGTCGCATGTCGCATGGGTGCATCGCTCGTCGTTCGGTAACGCCGCGTGTGAATCCGAGCCGCTGAAGACGAACGTCGCCGCGAACGGTGTGACCGTGTCGCGCTGGATGCGCGACGTCGAAGTCGCGCCGTTCTACGCGAAGTTCGTGCGTTTTTCGGGGCGCTGCGATCGCAAGCAGCACTACGAGGTGCGGTTTCCGTCGGTGGCCGTGATCAAGGCAATCTTCACGCCGGCCGGCATGGGCGGCGACGACGGTGTCGCGCATCCGGACGTGTTCCTGATGAACTCGTATAACTTCATGACGCCCGTCGATGACGCGCACACCCGCTACTTCTGGTTCCAGACGCGCAATTTCGCGCCCGGCGACGAGAACGTGTCGCGTGCATTCGAGGAGGACGTGCGCCATGCGTTCGAAGAAGATCGTGCGGTGCTGGCTGCCGTGCATGCCGGCATGGCGCGCCGTCGCAAGCCGAATATCGATCTCGCGATCGATTCCGGACCGCTGCGGTTCCGGCGCGCGCTCGGTGAGATGATCGACGCCGAACAGGCAGCGGCCACCGCGTGCGAGGCGGAGCGATAACATGGCCGACAGCAGTCTGATTTCGGCGTCCGCGCCGGGCCGATTCGAGCGGTTTCGCGTCGTGGCGCGCACGCGCGAAAGCAGTGCGATCGTGTCGTTCGAACTCGTGCCGGTGGACGGCGCGCGGTCGCTCGCCTTCACGCCCGGTCAGTTCGTCGTGCTGCGGCTGACGCTGCCGGACGGCGAGCGCGTGCTGCGTCACTACAGCCTGTCGGGCGACCCCGCCGATACGTCGCGCTGGCGCATCTCGGTCAAGCGCGAAGACGGCAGCAGCGAGGCGCCACCGGGCCGCGGTTCCACTTATTTGCATGCGAGCGTCGACGTCGGTACCGAACTTGAACTCGCCGGCCCCGGCGGTGCGTTCGTGTGCGACGAAAGCAGCGAGCGGCCGGTCCTGCTGTTGAGTGGCGGCGTGGGCGTGACGCCGCTCGTCAGCATGCTGCATCGGCTATCGCGTGCGTCGCATCGCCGCGTGCATTTCATTCACGCGTGCGAGAACGGCACCGTTCACGCATTCGCCGACGAAGTACGCGCGCTCGCCGCGGCGCGGGACCATATCGACGTCCACGTGTGCTACCGGCAACCACTCGAAGACGACCACGCGCGCGACCGATTCGACAGTCGCGGGCTCGTGACGCGTGAACTGCTGCAGTCACTGCTCCCGCTCGACGACTACGACGTCTACCTGTGCGGTCCGTCCGGTTTCATGCAGGCGAACTGGCGACTGCTGCGCGGGCTGGGCATCGCGCGCGAGCGGATCCACTACGAATTCTTCGGGCCCGCCACGGTGCTCGATAGCGACAGCGATACCGCCACATCACCACGCGACATTGCGGCGCCGTCCGGGGCAGTTGTCGCCGCGCGCACCGCGACGCCCGATGTCGATGGCGATGTGGTGACCGTGCGTTTCGGGCCGGATTGCGAGCCCCTACACTGGCTGCCGGAACATGGATCGTTGCTGGAGATGGCCGAGCAGGCCGGGTACGCTCCGACGTTCAATTGCCGCGCCGGCTTGTGCAATGCATGCATGACGCCGCTGCTGTCCGGCAGCGTCGTCTATGACGAAGCCCCGCTGTCGCCCCCGCCGGAAGGCTCGGTGCTGCTGTGCTGCGCGCGGCCGGTCGGTGCGGTGACGCTCGATCTGCAACACGCGCGCTGACGCGCGGCGACGGCGGCAGTCGATCGAATCGGCGACGGCAGACGGGCAGACGGTAGCGGCCCGCGGCAAATTCTCGCGCAAATCTCGAGGATTCAACGATGAAGAACGGTTTCCCGGTCGATGCCGATTTCACGCGGCAACGTACACGGTTTCTCCATGCGGCCGAAGCCGCCGGCGCGACGGTGACGACGCATCCGCATCCGCTCACTGGGCCGGAAGGCGAAACGCTTGCGACGGACGTCGCGTGGCTCGGTCCGCGGGATGCGCGCCGCGTGCTGGCGGTCGTGTCCGGCACGCATGGCGTCGAAGGCTACTACGGGTCGACGTGCCAGGCGGAATGGCTGCACGAACGCGTCGGACGCGCGTTGCCGCCCGACGTCGCAGTGTTGATGGTCCATCTGATCAACCCGTGGAGCACCGCATGGGTGCGGCGCGTCAACGAAGACAACGTCGACCTGAACCGGAATTATGTGGACTTCGATGCCGCGCTTCCGAGCAACCCGGGCTACGAGTCGATCCACGACATCTATACGTGTCGTGACTTCGACGGCCCGGAGCGCCGGCGCGCGGATGAACGGCTCGACACGCAGCTGCGTTCGCTTGGCTGGTCCGGCTATCAGGCACTGCTCGGCGCGGGGCAGTATGTGCATGCCGACGGCCTCTATTACGGCGGACGGCAGGCGACGTGGTCGAACCGGACGTTGCGCGAGATCGTCGCGCAGCATCTGCGCGCGGCACGCGTCGCGATCGCGTTCGACCTGCATACCGGTGCCGGGCCGTTCGGCCATCCGATGCTGATGGCGATCGCGCAGGCGCGCTATCCGGCGCTAGCCGATGCCGAAAGACTGTACGGCCCGTGGCTCCATACGCTGTTGACCGCGCAGGATGCGGCGATCAGCGAGACCGGCGTGGCCGCACGCGCCACCGGTTATACGTCGCAGGCGCTGCTCGATGCGCTGCCCGATACGCATTTGATGCAGCTCGTGATCGAATGCGGAACGCTTCCGGAAGCGTCGATACACGCGGCGCTACGCGACGATCACTGGCTGCATCTGCACGGCGATCCGCGCGATGCACTCGGCAGGAGGATCAAGCGCGCGCTGTTCGACGCGTTTCTGCCGGCCGATCCCGACTGGCGGGAGATCGCGTGGATGCGCACGCGGCAGGTGCTCGATCGTGCGTTGCATGCACTGCCGACGCTCAAACCTGACTGAGCGGCTGCGATATTCGCGTCGGCGGCACGACGATCGCCAGATCGAAGTCGGCTCGCGAAGCCGCGCCAGACTCGACATCGATCCCGCCGTAATGCGCCGGCACGCTTCCCCGCACGCAGCGCGAATCTCGCGGCGCCCACGGAGCCGTTGCGCGGGGCGCCGATGTCATCCGTGAGCGGACGCGACGCCGTCGAGTTCGCGCACCGCATCCTCGGGCAGCGTCAATGCACCGGCGGCCAGATTCTCGCGCAGATGCGCGACCGACGACGTGCCCGGAATCAGCAGGATGTTCGGCGCGCGCTGCAGCAGCCACGCGAGCGCGGTCTGCATTGGCGTCGCGCCGAGCCGGGCCGCGATCGCGTCGAGCGTGGACGACTGCAACGGATTGAAGCCGCCGAGCGGAAAGTACGGGACGTACGCGATACCGTCGCGGGCCAGCGCATCGACGAGCGCGTCGTCGTTCCGATGCGCGAGGTTGTAATGGTTCTGCACGCAGACGATGTCGCAGATCCGGCGCCCTTCGGCGATCTGCGCGGCCGTGACGTTGCTCAGCCCGATGTGCCGCACGAGGCCCTGCCGCTGCAGTTCGGCCAGCGCGGTGAGCGGCGCCTCGATCGAGCCTTCGGCCGGGCCGTGCGTGTCGAACATGATCCGCAGGTTGACCACGTCGAGCACGTCGAGGCCGAGGTTGCGCAGATTGTCGTGCACGGCGGCGGCCAGCGCGTCGGCGGAGAACGCCGGCAGCCACGAGCCGTCGTCGCCGCGCTTCGCGCCGACCTTGGTCACGATCAGCAGGTCGTCGCGATACGGATGCAACGCTTCGCGAATCAGCTGGTTCGTCACGTGCGGGCCATAAAAGTCGCTCGTGTCGATATGGTCGACGCCCGAGGCTACAGCTTCGCGCAAGACGGCGAGCGCCGCAGCGCGGTCCTTCGGCGGACCGAACACGCCGGGGCCGGCCAGCTGCATCGCGCCATAGCCGATGCGGTGAACGCGTCGGCCTGCGATGGAATACGTGCCGGACTGAACAATGGGGGACATGATGATGCTCCTGTATCGAATGCGTGATCGCAGGTTACGCCGTGTCGCGCTGCGCGATAACCGGTCATAATCTGCACGACCTGTACGAAAAGGCGAACAATGCAAGTCGATCTCGGCGATCTGAACGCGTTCGTGGCGGTGGCACGGGCGAAGGGCTTCCGCGAAGGCGCACGAATGGTCGGCGCGAGCGCGTCCGGTCTCAGCGAAGCGGTGCGCCGGCTGGAGGCGCAGCTCGGCGTGCGGCTGCTGCACCGCACGACGCGCAGCGTGTCGCCGACCGAAGCCGGGGAGCGCCTGCTCGCGCGGCTCGCGCCGGCGCTGAGCGAGGTGGAGGCGGCGCTCGACGTGGTCAACACGTTCCGCGAGAAACCGGTCGGCACGTTGAAGCTCAACGTCCCGACGAGCGCGGCGCGGCTCGTGCTGCCGTCGATCGTTCCGCGCTTTCTCGATGCGTATCCGGAGATCCGGCTCGAGGTCGTGGCCGACGAGAGCTTCGTCGATATCCTCGCGGCCGGCTGCGACGCGGGCATCCGTTACGACGAGCGCCTCGAGCAGGACATGATCGCCGTGCCGATCGGCCCGCGGTCGCAACGCTTCGCGACCGCCGCGGCGCCCGCCTATCTCGACCGGCGCGGCCGTCCGGCGCATCCGCGCGACCTGCTCGATCACGCGTGCCTGCGCGGCCGGTTCGCGAGCGGCGCGATGCCGGCGTGGGAATACGAGCGCAACGGCGAAGTGGTCCGCGTGGAGCCGTCGGGCCCGCTTGTCGTGCAGATCGGCGGTGCCGTCGATCTCGTCGTGGACGCCGCCTGCGCCGGGCTCGGCATCGTGCACCTGTTCGAAGACTGGCTTCGTCCGCACCTCGCGAGCGGCGCGCTCGAGCCCGTGCTCGGCGCATGGTGGCGACCGTTCCCGGGCCCGTATCTGTATTACCCGGGGCGGCGTTTCGTACCGGCTCCGCTGCGCGCGTTCGTCGACTTCGTCAAGGCGGAGGCCGGGTAGAACGGCATGCGCCGCTGCCCGGCGCCCGGTGCCTCCGCAAGCGGCGATCGCGCCCGCATCGCCGGTCATCGCCCGTCATCGCCCGTCACCGCCGGTTCGACCGCGACACCACGTCGATCCACACGGCCAGCACCAGCACCACGCCCTTCACGATCATCTGCCAGTACGCGTCGACGTCGAGCATCGACATCCCGTTGTCGAGGCTCGCCATCACGAGTGCGCCGATCAGCGCGCCATAGACGGTGCCCGATCCGCCGCGCATCGACGTGCCGCCGATGAAGCACGCGGCGATCGCGTCGAGCTCGCCCATCGTGCCGGCCGACGGCGAGCCGGCCGCGAGCCGCGCAGTGTTGACGATGCCCGCGAACGCGCACATCAGCCCCATCAGCGCGAAGATCGCGAGCTTCACGCGATCGGTGTCGACGCCCGACAGCCGCGTCGCCTCCAGGTTCGAACCCACCGCATAGATGCGCCGGCCGAACACGGTCTGCGTCGCGATCCACGAGAACACGCCGAGCAGCGCGAGCAGCAGCAGCACGGGCACGGGAATGCCGCCATACCGGTCGAGTGTCGCGACGAACGCGAACAGTACCGCACCGGCGCCGACGATCTTCGCGATGTCCTGCCACAACGGCGCGACCGCGAGCCGGTAACGGTGCCGCGTACCGCGCTGCCGCATGACCAGCAGCGCGACGAGCGCGAACAGCAGCACCGCGAGGCCGTCGCCGACGGTGCGCGGCAGATAGCCCTGGCCGATGAACACGAAGCCGTCGGACACCGGCGCGATCGTCGAGCCGCCCGTCACGCCGAGCAGGATCCCGCGGAACGCGAGCATCCCGCCCAGCCCGACGATGAACGACGGCACGCGCCGGTAGGTCGACCACCAGCCGTTGAACAGCCCGACCAGCACGCCGAGCGCGAGCACCGCCGGCACCGTCGCGGCGACCGGCCAGTGACGATTGACGTCGAGGATCGCCGCGACGCCGCCGAGCAGCCCGAGCAGCGAGCCGACCGACAGGTCGATCTCGCCCGCGATGATCACGAACACCATCCCGCACGCGAGCATCCCGGTGATCGACATCTGCCGCAGCAGGTTCGACACGTTGCGCGGCGTGACGAACGCGCCATCGGTCAGCACCGAGAAGAACAGCCAGATCGCCGCGACCGCGAACAGCAGCGCGAGCACCTTGTAGCGCACGAAGACCTGGCGCAGCGGATGGCCGTGCGTGCGGCGCGCGTCGGCGTCCGGCGGCACGGCGGTGGAGGAAGACAGTTCGGTATTCATAGGGTACTCGCTGCAATGGGTTCGGCCGGCTGCCGCGCGGGTTTCAGCGCGGCGCCGAGGATCTGTTCCTGCGTGAGACCGTCATTGACGAAATCGCCGCGCAACTCGCCTTCGCCGATCACGAGCACACGATCGGCGAGCCCGAGCACTTCCGGCAGCTCGGACGACACGACGATCAGCGCGACGCCGCGTTTCGCGAGCGCGAAGATCAGCCGGTAGATTTCCGCCTTCGCGCCGACGTCGACGCCGCGCGTCGGCTCGTCGAGGATCAGCACCTGCGGGTCGGCCAGCAGCATCCGGGCGAGCACCGCCTTCTGCTGGTTGCCGCCGGACAGGCTCGCGATCGGCAGGAACGGATGCGCGGCGCGCACCGACAGCCGCTGCATCTCGGTGCGGATCGCGTCGAGTTCGGCGGCCGCGTCGATCCGCCCGCGCGCGGCGAACCGGCGCAGCACCGACAGCGTGATGTTGTGGCCGACGCCGAGCTGCGGCACGATCCCGTGGCGCTTGCGATCCTCGGGCACCATCGCGATGCCCGCGCGGATCGCATCGGCCGGCGAGCGGATCGCGAGCGGCCGGCCGTTGATCCGCACGGTCGCCGTGCTCGCGCCCGGATACGCGCCGAAGATCGCCTGCATCAGCTCGGTGCGGCCCGCGCCGACGAGCCCGGCGACGCCGAGGATCTCGCCGCGCCGCACGCTGAACGACACGTCGTCGACGCGCTTGCGGCGCGGGTTCGCCACGTCGTGACAGGTCACGTTGCGCGCCTCCAGCACGACGTCGCCGATCTCGTGCGGCTCGCGCGGATACAGGTTGCGGATCTCGCGGCCCACCATCATCGCGATGATCCGGTCGGTGGTCAGCGCGCGCATCGGCTCGGTCGCGACATGGCGGCCGTCGCGGATCACGGTCACGGTGTCGCACACGGCGTCGACTTCGTCGAGCTTGTGCGAGATGTACACGCATGCGACGCCGCGCCGCTTCAGGTCGCGCACGATGTCGAGCAGGATGCGCGTCTCGGCGGCACTCAGCGACGACGACGGCTCGTCGAGAATCAGCAGCTTCGCGCGCTTGTTCAGCGCCTTCGCGATCTCGATCAGCTGCTGATGGCCGCCGCCGTAGTTCATCACCGGCTGCGCGACGTTGATCGCGTCGATCCGCAGCTCGCGCAGCAGCGCCTCGGAGCGCCGCACCATCTCCGCGTAGTGCATGCGGCCGCCGGGCAGCGTGATCTCGTTGCCGAGGAAGATGTTCTCGGCGACCGACAGCTCGGGCACCAGCATCAGTTCCTGGTGGATGATCACGATGCCCGCGCGCTCGGTGTCGCGCACGCCGGACGCGACGAGCGGCGCGCCTTCCCAGCGGATCTCGCCATCCCAGGTGCCGTGCGGGTAGACGCCCGACAGCACCTTCATCAGCGTCGACTTGCCGGCACCGTTCTCGCCGCACAGGCCGACGCACTCGCCGGGGCGCACGGTCAGGTCGATGCCGTCGAGCGCCTTCACGCCGTCGAATGCCTTGACGATGCCGCGCATCGTCAGCAAGGGTTCGGTCATACGTTCATTGCCTCGCAATGCGCACGCGGCCGCCCGTCTGGCCGCCGCGTGCATCTCGCCTGCCGTGCCATTACTGGCTGGCGAGCTGGGCCTGGGTATAGAAGCCGTCCTTCACGACGACGTCGACGTTGCGCTTGGTCAGCAGCGTCGGCTGCAACAGCACCGTGTCGACCTTCTTCTTCCCGTTGTCGTATTGCGCATTGAACGCGGGCTTCGCGCCCTTCGCGAGATCGACCGCGAGCTTCGCGGCTTCGCTCGCGATCAGCTTCAGCGGCTTGTAGACCGTCATCGTCTGCGTGCCGGCGATCACGCGCTTGACCGCCGCGAGGTCCGCATCCTGCCCGGACACCGGCACCTTGCCGGCCAGCTGCTGCGCGGCGAGCGCCTGGATCGCGCCGCCCGCGGTGCCGTCGTTCGATGCGACGATCGCGTCGATCTTGTTGTTGTTCGCGGTCAGCGCATCCTCGACGATCCGCAGCGCGGTCGACGCGCTCCACTCGGGCACCCATTGCTGGCCGACGACCTTGATGTCGCCGCGGTCGATCGCCGGCTTCAGCACCTTCAGCTGGCCCTCGCGCAGCATCTTCGCGTTGTTGTCGGTCGGCGCGCCGCCGAGCAGGAAGTAGTTGCCCTTCGGCTTCGCGTCGAACACGCCCTGCGCCTGCAGCTCGCCGACCTTCTGGTTGTCGAACGAGATGTACGCGTCGACGTCGGCGTCGAGGATCAGACGGTCGTACGACACGACCTTGATGCCGGCCTTCCTCGCCTCGGCGACGACGTTGCCGAGCGTCTTCGAATTGAACGGCACGATCACGATCACGTCGACGCCGCGCGAGATCAGGTTCTCGATCTGGGAAATCTGCCGCTCCTCGCTCGCGTCGGCCGACTGCACCGACACCTTCGCGCCGAGCTTGGTCGCGGCCGCGACGAAATAGTCGCGGTCGCGCGACCAGCGCTCGACGCGCAGGTCGTCGATGCAGAAGCCGATCTCGGGCTTGTCCTTGCTCGCATGCGCGAGCGGTGCGCCGAGCGTGAACAGCGCCAGCGCGGCGGCGCCGGCAAGCGAACTCAATACGGTACGACGCGTCACGGATTTCATGTCTCCACTCCTTGTTATGGAACCACCTCACGAACGCCGGGCGGCCGCCGGAATGGGCCGCCCGCATCGGGTCACTGCAAAGCACGGGATCGCGCCGGCGCACCGCCGGTCATGCGCCCGTCGCAAACACCGGTTCGAGCGCGCGGTAAAGCGCGCGAAACGTCGGCCGCCGCGCATCGCGATACCACGCGTGCCGCGCGAAGTCGGGCTCGCGCACCGCGACGATCGGCGGTTGCGGGCACACGTCGTCGAGCGACGCCCCCGGTTCGAGCGCGAGATGTGCGAGCCGCGCGGCACCGAGCGCCGGACCGACCTCGCCGCCCGCGCGCAGCGTCAGCGCGCGGCCGCTCAGGTCGGCGAGCATCTGCGTCCAGTACGCGCTGCGCGAGCCGCCGCCGATCACCGTGATGCTGTCGGGCGCGAGCCCGGCCGCATGCAGTGCGTCGATCCCGTCGAGCAGCGCGAAGCCGACACCTTCGAGCGTCGCGTTCGCCAGATCCGCGCGCTGCGTGTCGGGCGTGAGCCCGTAGAACACGCCTTTCGCATTCACGTCGTTGTGCGGCGTGCGCTCGCCGCTCAGGTAAGGCAGGAACCACGGCCGGGTCGTGCGCGCGTTCGCCTCCGCATCGGCGAGCAGCGCCGCGACGCCGTCGTAACCGGTCAGTTGCGCGGTGAAGTCGATGCAGCCGGCCGCGTTCAGCATCACCGACATCAGGTGCCACGTATCGGGCAACGCGTGACAGAAGCTGTGCACCGCCGATTCGGGGTTGGCGCGAAACCCGTCCGACACCGCGAAATACACGCCCGACGTGCCGAGCGACAGCAGGGCATCGCCGGGCCGCACGATCCCCACGCCCACCGCGCCGGCCGCGTTGTCGCCGCCGCCGGCCACCACCGGGATCTCGCGCAGCCCGAGCGCGCGCGCGACGGCCGGCAGCAGCGTGCCCGTCACGCGATTGCCCTCGAACACCGCCGGCATCTGTGCGCGCGACAGCCCGCACGCGCCGAGCAGCGTGTCGTCGTAGTCGCGCTTCGCGACGTCGAGCCACAGCGTGCCGGCGGCATCCGACGGATCGGTTGCGAACGCGCCCGTCAGCCGGTAGCGCAGATAGTCCTTCGGCAGCAGCACGTGCGCGATGCGCGCAAACACGTCGGGCTCGTGACGGCGCACCCACAGCAGCTTCGGCGCCGTGAAGCCCGGCATCGCGACGTTGCCGGCCACCGCGCGCAGCGCGGGCGCGAGCTGCTCGAGTTCCGCGCACTCCGCGTCCGCGCGGCCGTCGTTCCACAGGATCGCCGGGCGCAGCACGTCGCCATGCGCGTCGAGCAGCGTCGCACCGTGCATCTGTCCGGTCAGCCCGAGCGCGTCGATGTCGCGCGGATCGATGCCGGCCGCACGGGCTTCGCCGACGACCGCGGCGAGCGCGCCGCATGCGGCGTCCCACCAGTCATGCGGCGCCTGTTCGGACCAGCGCGGCCGCGGCCGGCTCACCGTCAACGGGCAGCTCGCGCTCGCCCGCACCGCGCCGTCGCGGTCGAGCAGCACCGCCTTCACGCCCGACGTGCCGAGATCGAGTCCGAGATACATGATGTCAGCGCAGCCCGTAGATCGCCTGGTTCACGATGTTCTCGAGCCGCTCCTGCGCGCCGCTCGCATGCCGCGGGTCCACGCCGCGCGCGAGCGCATCGTCCGCGAGCGCCTGCAGCGTGTAGCCGCCCGACAGGATCTTGCGGCCGAACGCATCGTCCCATTGCGCGTAGCGCTGCCGGCGCAACGCATCGAGCCGGTCGTTCTCGACCAGCACCGCCGCGCGTTCGAGCGCGAGCGCGAGCACGTCGATCGCGCCGACGTGGCCATAGAACAGGTCTTCCGGATCGACGCTCTGGCGCCGCACCTTCGCGTCGAAGTTCATCCCGCCGGTCGTGAAGCCGCCGTGGCGCAGGATCTCGTAGAACGCGAGCGTCAGCTCCTCGACGCTGTTCGGGAACTGGTCGGTGTCCCAGCCGTTCTGCGGGTCGCCGCGGTTCGCGTCGACGCTGCCGAACACGCCGAGCGCGAATGCGTTCGCGATCTCGTGATGGAACGAATGGCCGGCGAGCGTCGCGTGGTTCGCCTCGATGTTCACGCGGATCTCGTTCTGCAGTCCGTACTGCACGAGAAAGCCGTGCACGGTCGCGACGTCGTAGTCGTACTGGTGCTTGGTCGGCTCCTGCGGCTTCGGCTCGATCAGCAGCGCGCCGTCGAAGCCGATCCGGTGCTTGTGCTCGACGACCATCGACAGGAAGCGCGCGAACTGATCGCGCTCGCGCTTCAGGTCGGTATTGAGCAGCGTCTCGTACCCTTCCCGGCCGCCCCACAGCACGTAGTTCTCGCCACCGAGCCGGTGCGTCGCGTCGAGCGCATGGCACACCTGGGTCGCGGCCCACGCGAATACGTCGGGATTCGGGTTCGTCGCGGCGCCGGCCGCGAAGCGCGGGTGCGAGAACAGGTTCGCGGTGCCCCACAGCAGCCGCACGCCGCTCGCCTGCTGGCGCTCGCCGAGATAGTCGACCATCCGCGCGAAATTGGCCGCGTACTCGCGCAGGCTGTCGCCCTCCGGCGCGACGTCGGTGTCGTGGAACGTATAGAACGGCGTGCCGAGCTTCGTGAAGAATTCGAATGCCGCATCCGCCTTCATCCGCGCCCGCTCGAGCGCGTCGCCCGGCTGCTGCCACGGCCGCCGGAACGCGCCCTGCCCGAAGATGTCGTGGCCCGGCCAGACGAACGTGTGCCAGTAGCAGACCGCGATCCGCAGATGCTCGGCGAGCGTCTTGCCGAGCACGCGTTTCGCGGGGTCGTAGTGGTGGTAAGCCAGCGGGTTGTCCGACAGCGGACCTTCGTAGCGAATCGCGGGAATGTGTTCGAAATACGACATGGTGTCTCCGTGCAGGGTCTTGTTGCAGCGCAACGCGCATCGCGACGATGCACGCGGCCGAATCCGGTTGGCTGGATCGTGCCCGCGCGCCTGCCGGCCGGCAATTGCGAAATTGCGCAGCACGCTTAACGTTTCTTGCCAGCCGCGCTCGCGCGGCCCGCGTTCCGTCCTACAATCGCCGGACACCAGAGAACCGCGCGGCACCGCCCGCGCGCCACGGAGACAACGGCACGGCGCCCGAGCGGCGCCCGCCCCGAGACTGACATGACCCGCGCCCCTTCCGCCCAGACACCGCACCGCATCGCGCTGCTGTTCAACGCGAACAAGGTCTACGACCGCGAGATCATCAGCGGCATCGGCCAGTACCTGCACACGACGCGTGTCGTGTGGGACCTGTTCCTCGAAGACGACTTCCGCTGCCGGCTCGCCGGCATCGAGCGCTTCGACGGCGACGGCATCATCGCGGACTTCGACGATCCGGCCGTCGCCGACGCGCTCGCCGGCTCGCCGCTGCCGATCGTCGCGGTCGGTTCGTCGTACGAGGATCCGGCGCAGTACCCGGACGGCGTCCCATATATTGCGACCGACAACCCCAAGCTCGTGTCGCTCGCGTACACCCATCTGATCGGCGCGGGGCTCGCGCATTTCGCGATGTACAGCCTGCCGGTCGCGCAGGAGAACCGCTGGGCGCAGCAGCGCGAGCTTGCGTTCGACCGGCTCGCGCGCGCGGACGGGCTCGACGCGCCGATCTACCGGGGCTTGTCGACGAGTGCGTCGGGCTGGAATCACGCGATCGAGCAGTTGATCGACTGGCTGCATGCGCTGCCGAAGCCCGTCGGCGTGATCGCCGTCACCGATGCGCGCGCGCGGCACCTGCTGCAGGCGTGCCTGCTCGCCGGCATCGCGGTGCCGGAACAGGTCGCGATCATCGGCATCGACAACGATCCGCTCACGCGCACGCTGACGCGCATTCCGTTGTCGTCGGTGATCCAGGGCACCGAGGAAATGGGCCGCACCGCCGCGCACCTGCTGCACCGGATGCTGCGCGGCGCGCGTTTTCCCGGACAGCGCATCCTCGTGCCGCCGGTCGGCATCAACGTGCTTGAATCGACGCGCCACCAGCCGCTCGCGAGCCCGCACGTGATGCGCGCACGGCATTTCATCCGGCAGTACGCGTGCCAGGGGATCAAGACCGAACAGGTCGCGGACTATGTCGGCGTGTCGCGCTCGCTGCTCGAAGAGCACTTCCGGCGCGAACTGCAGCGCACCGTGCACCAGGAAATCCTGCGTCACAAGCTCGAGGCCGCGCAGGCGCTGCTCGCGAGCCGCAATGCGTCGAGCGCGGAAGTCGCGATCCGTTGCGGCTTCACGTCGTTGCAATACATGTACGCGGTGTTCCGCCGCGAACTCGGCTGCACCCCGCGCGAATACCAGGAACGCGCGGCATCGGCTCACTGAATTCACCGCCCACGAGCGAACTCATTCATGCATATCGATACCGACTCCCCCCGCCCGTCAGCCGATGTCGGCCGCATCCCGTCCGAGCCGTGGGGCACGCTGCCCGGCGGCGATCCGGTGCGGCGCTACACGCTGCGCAACGCGCACGGCATGCGCGTCGTCGTCAGCGATCTCGGCGCGACCGTCGTATCGTGGCTTGCCCCCGACCGCACCGGGCGCTTCGCCGATATCGTGCTGGCCCACGACACGCCGGCCGACTACCTCGAAGCGGGTGCGTACCTCGGCGCGACGGTCGGCCGCTGGGCGAACCGGATCGCGAATGCGCGCTTCACGCTCGACGGCATCGACTACACGCTCGACCGCAACGAGAACGGCAACCTGCTGCACGGCGGCGCGAGCGGCTTTCACCGCGCGCGCTGGGACGTGATCGACGACCGCGGCGGGCTGACGCTGCGGCTCGATTCGCCGGAAGGCGATGCGGGCTTCCCCGGCAACGTGAGCGTGCAGGTGCGCTACATGCTCGACGACGACGGCACGCTGACGATCGACTATGCGGGCGTGACCGATGCGCCGACGCCGCTGAACCTGACGAATCACAGCTACTTCAACCTGAGCGGACGCGCGGGCAGCGACGTGCGCGGCCACCTGCTGCGGATCGACGCCGATGCGTTCGTCGAAGTGGACGATGCGCTGATCCCGACCGGCACCGCCGACGTGACGGGCAGCGCGTTCGATTTCCGGCAGAGCGCGCCGATCGGCGCCCGCCTCGACTGGCCGCATGCGCAGCTCACGCGCGGGCGCGGGTTCGATCACTGCTACGTGCTGCGCGACCATGGGGGCAACGTGCGGCCCGTCGCATCGATCTACGATCCGGAAAGCGGCCGGGAGCTTGCCGTGTCGACGGATCAGCGCGGGTTGCAGCTCTATACGGGCAACTATCTGGATGGTGTGCGTGTGAACGGCGGTGTCGCGTGCCGACGGCACGCGGCGCTGTGCGTCGAAGCCGGGTTCTTTCCGAACCAGGTCAACATGGACGCGCTGGGCGACGAAACCATCCTGCATCCGGGCGACACCTATCGGCAGACGACGCGGTATCGGGTCGGGGTGCGCGCATAGCGCCAGATAGTAGGTAACGCACGCGTTCTTTGCGTAGGCATCGCCGGCTGCGCTACGCTCGATCCGGCCTCACATCGAGGCCAAAATTTAAGCGCTTAAACCGACCAGGCCCGCGATCCTGCGATCGATCGACCGGGCCGAAAAACTGGAGGATGACAATGAACCGACGATCGATGTTGCGCTGGAGTGTCTCGACCGCTGCGCTCGCATGTGTCGACCTGGCCGGCGCGCTGCCGGCCGCCGCGCAAGGCATCGCGCGTGGCGCGGCCACCGCACCGTTCGCGATGGGCGCCGACGTGTCGACGCTGCCGGAGCTCGAGGCGCACGGCGCGCGGTACTTCGACCGCGGCCATCCGCGCGACTGCCTGAAGATCCTGCACGCGCACGGCGTCGATTCGATCCGCATCAAGGTATGGAACGATCCCGGCAACCCGGATTTCTTCCCGGCGAACCAGAGCGATGCGGCCGGCTACAACGATGCGGCCCATGTCGTCGCACTCGCGAAGCGTGCGGCTGCGCTCGGCATGCGCATCCTGATCGATTTCCACTACAGCGACTGGTGGGCCGACCCCGGCAAGCAATACCCGCCGCATGCGTGGGCCGGCAAGAATCTCGCCGAAACGTGCGCGCTGCTGTCAGCCTACACGACCGATGTGCTGCGCCAGCTTCAGCGCGCCGGCGTGCGGCCCGAGTGGGTGCAGATCGGCAACGAGATCACGGGCGGCATGCTGTGGCCGCTCGGCCGCTACGACCAGTGGGACAACCTCGCGCAGCTGCTGAAGACGGGCCGCGATGCGGTAAAGGCCGTCGATCCGCGCATCAAGGTGATGCTGCACATCGACAGCGGCGGCGACAACGCGAAAAGCCGCTGGTGGTTCGACAGCGCGACGCAGCGCGGCGTCATGTTCGACGTGATCGGCCTGTCGTATTACCCGCAGTGGCAAGGCGCGCTCGACGACCTGCGCAACAACGCGAACGACCTCGCGGTGCGATACGACAAGGAACTGATCGTCGTCGAGACCGCGTATCCGTGGACCACCAGCGACGGCGACTCGGAACCGAACGCGATGACGAACACCGGCTCGACCGCGTTCCCGCCGTCGCCGGCCGGCCAGGCGCAGTTCCTCGCGGCGGTCGTCGATATCGTGAAGGGCGTGCCGGGCAATCGCGGCAAGGGCGTGTTCTGGTGGGAGCCGGAATGGATCCCGACGCCGGGGGTCGGCTGGAAGCTCGGCGCGGGTGACCAGTGGGACAACAACACGTTGTTCGACTTCCACGGCAATGCGCTGTCGTCGCGCGACGCGTACCGCCGGCGCTGACGCATTCGCGGCATCACGGCATCACCGCACCGGCGCATCCCGCGTCAGTGCGGTGCGTCGAAGCGGCGTCGGGCAGACGCCGTCGTGCCGCTTGCACCACGCGCACCGCCCCGCTCGCCGCGCGCGTCCCGGGCGAGCAGCGCGAATGCGACGAGCGCGAGTCCGCAGCATCCCGCGAACGTCGCGCGATAGCCGAACAGGTCGACGCACGCGCCCGACAGCACGCCCGACGCGATCGAGCCGACACGCGCGGTACTGAAGAACATCGCGGTCGCGGTGCCGGGGCGCGTGGGCATCAGGTCGCAGACGCGCGTCATCCCGAGGCACGACGTGATCGCGACCACGCAGGCGCTCAGCAGTTGCAGCGGCAGGATCATGCCCACCTGCGTCACCGCCGCGAGCCCGATGAAATACGCGGCATGCACGGCCGCGCACGCCGTCAGCCAGCGCCCCTTGTCGAGCCGCGTCGACCGGATGCCGAGCCACAGCATCATCGGGATCTCGAGCAACGCGGCAAGACCCAGCGCGGCCGAGACATTCGTCGGTGTGCCGCCGAGTCCGCGCACGATGAACAGCGGCAGCACGATCATCGTCGCGTTCGCCGCGAGCCCCATCAGCGTCAGCGCGACGAGGGTTCGCCGCACGCTCGCGCGCGGCGCGACGACGACAGCCGCCGCATCGTCCGGCGGCGCAGCAGCGCGCTCGACCGCACTTACATGAACCGCCGCTGGCCCTCGCGCAGGCTCCGGAATCCGCACGACGATCGCCGCGCACCCGACAAAACCCGCGGAAGCCGCGAGAAAAAGCCCGGTAAACCCCGTCTGCGCGAGGATCAGCGCGCCGAGCGCGGGACCGAACACCCACGCAATCGACAGCATCGTGCGCAGCGCGGCCGACGCGAGCTCGCGCTGCGCGTCGTCGGCGACCGGCAGCACCGCGCGCGCGAACGCGAAGATCTGCGACAGCGACGCGGCGCCCGCGCCGAGCAGGATCGTGCCGGCCGCGATCACGGGCCCGTGCGCGCGTAGCACGCACAGCAGCGCGAAACCGAGCGCAGCGGCCGCGAGCGATACGACGAGCAATGGCCGGTGCCGGTCGCGGCGATCCGACCAGCGTCCGGCCCACGTGCTCGCGACGACACCGCTTGCCGCGATCAGCGTCATGAAGATGCCGGCGAGAAACGGCGACATCCCCGCCGCCTCCACGCCAAACAGCGACAGGTACGGCGCCGTAAACGACATCGCGACGCCGAGCAGCAGCGCCGCGGCAGAGAGCGGCACGAAATGCGCGATCCCGGCGAGGCGCGCGAAATGTGAGCGCAGCGACTGCAACGACTGCATCGCGTCAGTCCGGCTCGACCCATGCGGCGACGTCGACCGCGCCCAGTTCGGGGCCGCCGAGCACGAAGCGCGCACCGTCCGGCGCGGGCAGCGCGCACGGTGCGTCGCCGTAGTTGAACGCGAACACGACGCGCCCGCGCCGGCGCAAGCGCACGCCGTCCGGCAGCGCGCGCACCGGCAATCCGGCGTCGCGCGCGCAGCGACCGACGATCGCACGCAACAGCGTGCGATCGAAGCAGGCGGTCGCCATCGTCACGTGGCCGCGCCGCACGAGTGCCGGCACGCCGTCGTCGCACGCCGCGAGCACGTCGATGCCGGTGACCGATTCCAGATCGACGTGATCGCGCCATTTCAGCGCATGGCCGTCGACGCCGTCGAACGCGACGCGTGGCGCGAGCGACGGCCGCAGCGACTCGACCTGTGCGATCCGCATCGGCAGCACGTCTCGCAGCTTGCCGGGCGCAAGGCCCGGCGCGATGGCGAATTCCGCCGTGCGCGAACCCGTGCGCGGCCCGAACAGCCAGTGCGTGTTCCCGCACGCGACCTGCTCGACGATGCGATCCGTGACGACCGGCAGCGTCGGCGCGACGACGAGCGCGTAGTGCGACACGTCCGCACCGGCCGCGACGATGTCGACGTCGAGCCCCAGTTCGCGCAGCGCGCGATACCAGTCGAACGCCTGCTGCTGATAGTCGAAGTCGGCGCCATGCGGCTGGATCCGGATCATCCAGTCGGCCTCGTAGTCGAACAGCAGCGCGACGCGGGCCGGCTGGCCCGTACTCGTGAAGCGCCCGTGATCCAGCGCGGCCAGTTCGCGCGCGACGCGCGCCACTTCGTGGCCGCCCGGCGACAGCCGGTCATCCGGCGCGTTGAGCCCCGAGTGCAGTTGCTCCTGCGCATGCGGATACTGCCGCCAGCGGAAATACGACACGAGCTCCGCGCCATGCGCGAACGCTTCCCACGTCCACAGCCGCACCGCGCCGGCGTGCGGCACCGGGTTGTACGGCCCCCAGTTGACGGGCCCCGCCTGCTGCTCCATCACCCACATCCGGCCGTTGCCGACGCCGCGATACAGGTCGTGCGAGAACGCCGACACGTCGGGATGCCCCGTGCACGTCCAGCGCCGCTTGTCGGATTCGTCGAGCGGCAGCACTTCGGTGCGCGGCACCGGGTAGCTGTCCCACGCGGCGACATCGAGGCCGCCGCGCGCGAACGCGTAGTGATCGAACTCGGTGAAAAAGCCCATGAAGTTGTGCAGCACGTCGCGGCCCGGCGCGTGCGGGCGAATCGCCTCGACCTGCACCGCATGGAACCGCGCGACCTCGTCCGACTGATAGCGGCGGAAGTCGAGCAGATGGGCGGGATTCGCATCGGTCGGCGTATGGCGCGGCAGCTCGATCTCGTCGAAGCCGCGATATTCCATGCTCCAGAACACGTTGCCCCACGCGCGGTTCAGCGCGCCGATGTCGCCGTAGCGCACCGCGAGCCACGCGCGAAAGCCGTCGAGCGCCGCACGCGTGTAGCTCGGCAGCGTGTTGTGGCAGCCGATCTCGTTGTCGGTCTGCCAGGCGATCACCGCCGGATGCGCGCCGTAGCGCCGCGCCATCGCGTCCGCGATGCGCACGCAGTGCTCGCGATACACGGGGCTCGCGATGTCGTAATGGCGGCGCGAGCCGAATTGCCACACGGCGCCGTCCGCGCCGACCGGCAGGATCTCCGGGTGCCGATCGACGAGCCATTTCGGCGGCGCGGCGGTCGGCGTGCCGAGCACGATCTTCAACTGCCGGCGCGCGAGCGTGTCGATCGCTTCGTCGAGCCACGCCCAGTCGTAACGGCCCGGTTCCGGCTCCATCCGGCTCCATGCGAATTCGGCGATCCGCACGCGGGTGAGGCCCAGTTCGGCCATCCGACGCGCATCGCGGTCCCATTGTTCGCGCGGCCAGTGTTCGGGGTAGTAGCAAACGCCGAGGTGCATCATGGATTCCTTGCAGAAGAAAGAGGATGGGATGGATCAGCCTTTCGTCGCGCCGAACGTGAGCCCGGCGACGAAGTGCTTCTGCATCGCGAAGAACATCAGCACCGACGGCAGCGCGGCGATCACCGAGCCGGCCGACACGATGTTCCAGGCGGTCGTCCACTGCCCCTTGAGCGCGGCGACGCCGACGGTGATCGGCGCCGCGTCGTCGCCTTGCGTGAGGCACAGCGCCCAGAAGTAGTCGTTCCACACGAACGTGAACACGAGGATCGCGAGTGCCGCGAGCGCCGGCCGCACGAGCGGCAGCACGACGCGCCAGTAGATCGCCCACTCCGACGCGCCCTCGACGCGCGCGGCCTCGATCAGCTCGAACGGCAGCTCGCGGATGAAGTTGCGCAGGAACAGCGTGCAGAAGCCGGTCTGGAACGCGGTATGGAACAGCACGAGCGCCCACACGGTGTTGTAGAGGCCGACGCCGAGCATGATCTGCCGCACCGGGATCATCAGGATCTGGATCGGCACGAAGTTGCCGGCGACGAACAGCCCGAGCAGCACGAGATTGCCGCGGAACCGGTAGTTCGCGAGCGCGTGCCCGGCGAGCGACGCGAGCAGGATCGACGCGGCGACCGACGGCACCGTGATCAGGATGCTATTCCCGAAGTAGTGGAGCATCGGCGTCTGCGTGAGCGCGGTGCCGTAGTTGTCGAGCAGCGCGAACTGCTTCGGCCAGTTCCAGTACTGACCTGCCATGATCTCGTCGGTCGAGCGGACCGACGTGACGAGCACCGCGAGCAGCGGCACGAGCCACAGCGCGAGCGCGCACGGGAGCGACAGCCGGTACAGCCAGCGGGCAGGACGTCCCCAGCGGGACACGGGCATCGGGTACATGTTGGTGATCCTAAGATTCGACGCGCACCAGCTTGCGCAGTTGCCACACGATATAGACGAGCATGATCGCGAACAGCACGACCGCGATCGCGGCTGAATACCCTTCGCGGTAGTACTTGATCGCCTGGTCGACCATGAAGTACGCGAGCACGGTCGAGCTGTCGAACGGGCCACCGCCCGTCATCACCGAGATCAGGTCGAAGCTGCGCAGCGCGCCGATCACGGTCAGCACCACCGCCATGAAGGTCGCGGGCCGCAGCTGCGGCAGGATCACGTGCCACAGCAGCGTGAAGCCGCGTGCGCCTTCCATCCGCGCCGCCTCGACGATCTCGCCGTTGATGCCGGTGAGCCCGGTCAGGTACAGGATCATGCAGAACGGAATCTGCGGCCACAGCGCTGCGACGATCACGCCGTAGGTCGCATGACGCGGATCGCCGAGCACCGGAATCCCGTGCCCGACGATCAGCTTCAGCAGCCCGAACGTCGGGTCGTAGAACCACGAGAACACCAGGCCGACGACGACGCCCGGCAATACGAACGGCGCGAAGAACAGCGACTTCACGAGCCGGATCCCGAACACGTTCTGGTTCAGGTACAGCGCAAGCGCAAGGCCGAGCGGCGGCGCGGCGAGGAACAGCGCGAGCCACAGCACGTTGTTCTTCAGCGCGACGTAGAACGTATCGGACTGCAGCAGCTCGCGGTAGTTGTCGAGCCCGGCATACGTCATCGGCGTCATCCCGTCCCAGTGATGGAAGCTCAGCCAGATGCTGCTGACGATCGGATACAGCACGAACACGGTAAAGAGCGCGAAACCCGGCAGCACGAACCACAGGGCCGCGCGGTTGCGCCGGCGCGCGAGCGACGCGCGCGCATGCCGCTGCGGGCCGGCGTCGCGGCGCACGGCGCTTTCGGACAGGCTGGTTGACATGAAGTGACCTTCGACTTGACGGACGAAACGGGCGTGACGGTGACAGCGCGGCACCGGCCGGCATGGCCGGCCCGGCCGCGCGGCGCGTCACTTCCGGTAGATGCGCTTGCGGGTCTGCTCGAGGCGCTGAAGGATCGCATCGAGCTGCGTCGGGTCGGACAGGAACTGCTGCATCGCCTTCATCCCCTCGTCCGCCATTTCCTTCGTCATGTCGCGGTCGTAGAACTGCGCGATGCCGCCGGGCGTCGTCGCGAGCGTGCGGAAGCCGATCTTCGAGATCGGGTCCTGCGGCTCGGGCGCCTTGTTGTTCGACGGCAGCTGCCCCATCCCCTTCGCGAACTCGCCGTTGACCGCCGGTTGCCCCATGAACGCGAGCAGGCGACGCGCATCCGTCTTGTTGTGCGCCTTCGCCGGGACGATCATCACGTTGACCGGGCCGTCTTCGGCAAGCGGCACCGACGCATCGATCACCGGGAAGCGGAAGAAGCTGATCGGATTGCGCGACGCGCTCAGCAGGCCCGCCGAATACCAGGTGCCCATCAGCGTCATCGCGGCCTGGCCGTTGACGATCAGCGGGCTCAGCGAATCGACGTCGTAGGACAGCGCGTTGTCGATGAAAACCTTGTCGTCGATCAGCTTCTTCCAGGCCGCATACACGGCCCGCACACGCGGGTCGGTATACGCGACGTCGCCGGCCATCAGCTTCTGGTGGAACGCGTAGCCGTTGATGCGCAAGTCGAGGTAGTCGAACCACGCGGCCAGCGTCCACGCATCGCGCGCGGCCACCGCGATCGGCGCGATGCCGGCCGCCTTCAGCTTGCGGCACGCATCGAGAAACTGCGTCCAGTCCGCCGGCTCGCCGTGAATGCCGGCCTTCTCGAACAGGTCCTTGCGGTAGAACAACCCATACGCGTCATAACCGAGCGGCAGACTGTAGAGCTTGCCGCCATAGGTCGACGACTGCTTCACCGCCGCGTACGTGTCGTTCCAGCCGTTCTTCTGCCAGTCCGCGCTCAGGTCCTCGATCAGCCCGCGCTTCGCGAAGTAGGCAAGCCGCTCGCCGTTGTTCCAGCTCAGCACGTCGGGCGGATCGGTCGCGAGCCAGCCGGACATCTGCACCTTGTACGCCTCCTCGCCGACGTAGCTGACCTTCAGGTCGACGTCGGGATTCGCCTTGTGGAACTGGTCGAACACCGCTTGCCACGTCGCGCGCTGGTTGCCGCGCGCGGCGACGTTCACCTTCAGCGTGCCCGCGTCGGCCGTCCCCGCGGCGAACGCCGCGGCAGTCGTCAGGGCAAGCAGCAGTCGGCTCGCACGAAGTCTCATCGTTGTCTCCTGGTATTGGTGTGATGGGTGCCGCGTCGCGCGCGGCGGGTCGGCATTGCGCCGCTATGCGAACGCCGCTTCGGCGTGAATGGCCGGCAACGCGATGCCGGCTTCGTCGAACAGGTGACAGCACGAAGGCGGCACGCGGAATGCCTGCCGCTCGCCGCGCCGCAACGCGGCCTGGCCCGGCAGTTTCGCGAGCAGCGGCACGCCGCCGGGCTGGTCGAGATGCACGTAGGCGGCTTCGCCGAGCTGCTCGACGAGCGCGACGTCGCGCACGATCGCGGGCAGGCCGGCATCGCCCGACGCGGCGACCGTCAGATGCTCGGGACGAATCCCGAGCGTCACGCGCGCACCGCTGCCGACGTGGCGCGGCAACGGACGATCGCGCAGCGTCAGCGTTTCGCCGGTCCCGTCCAGACGGAGCCGGCAGCCGTGCGCATCGCCCGCTTCGACGACCGCCGGCAGGAAGTTCATCCGCGGCGAGCCGATGAAGCCCGCGACGAAGCGGTTGGCCGGCCGGTGATACAGCTCGAGCGGCGCGCCGGCCTGCGCGATGCTGCCGAAGCGCGCGACGTCGTCGCCCGCGTGCAGCAATACGATCCGGTCGGCCAGCGTCATCGCCTCGATCTGGTCGTGCGTCACATAGACGGAGCTCGATTGCGTGAAGCGTGCGTGCAGGCGGGCGATCTCGACGCGCGTCTGGCCGCGCAGCGTCGCGTCGAGATTCGACAGCGGCTCGTCGAACAGGAACACGCGCGGCTCGCGCACGATCGCGCGGCCGATCGCGACGCGCTGCCGCTGCCCGCCCGACAACGCCTTCGGCTTGCGATCGAGCAGCGCGTCGAGCTGCAGCACGCGCGCGGCCTCGGTCACGCGGCGCCGGATCTCGTCCTTCGGCGTGCCGGCGATGCGCAGCCCGAAACCGATGTTGTCGAACACGGTCATGTGCGGAAACAGCGCATAGCTCTGGAACACCATCGCGACGCCGCGCTCGGCGGGCGGCGTGTCGTTCATGCGCGCGCCGCCGATCCGCAGTTCGCCTTCGGTCACATCCTCGAGCCCGGCGATCATCCGCAACAGCGTGGACTTGCCGCAGCCCGACGGACCGAGAAACACGCAGAACTCGTGCGACGCGATCTCCAGGTTCACGTCGCGCAGCACCGGCGCATGGTCGCCGTAGCGCTTCGAGACGTCCTTCAATGAAATGGCGGTCATCGCGCTCTCCTCGCCTGGTCAGGCGCTTCGGGTCGAAAAATTTAATCGCTTAAATTTCGATGGCGCAGTTCGCCCGGTTCGCCGTACCATGTCGTCTCCTTGATCTGATGTGTCGAGAAATTAGCGTATCGCCTGTCCCTGCGCAACTTGTGGGACGCACTCCCAGAATATGAGCAGACACTCCCTCAGTTCACTTCCCTCGCGCCTCCTCGCCCGACCGGCCGGAGGCCGCGCATGGTGACGCTCGCGCAAGTCGCGCGGCGCGCGAACGTCACCGCGGCGACCGTCTCGAACGTGCTGCGCAATCCGCAGAAGGTGAAGCCCGCGACCGTCGAACGCGTGATGGCCGCGATCCGCGAACTCGGCTATCGGCCGAACCTGACCGCGCGGGCGCTGGCCGAGGGCCGCACGTCGACGCTCGCGCTGATGCTGTCGAACATCACCAACCCGTTCTATCCGGAGTTCGTGCTCGCCGCCGAGCGCGAAGCGCGCAAGCGCGGCCACTACCTGCTCGTGTCCAATACCGACGACGATCCGGCGATCACGCGCAACTACCTCGAGCGGATCGCGGGGACGCTCGCGGCCGGCGCGATCGTGATGAACACCGACCTCGCCGAAGCCGAACTCGCCGACATCGCGCGTCATGGCGCATCGATCGTGCTGTGCATGTGGGAACACGTGCATGCGTCGCGCACGCTGCCGTGCGTGACGGTCGACTTCGCGGCGGCGGGCGCGCTGGCGGCCGCGCACCTGTCCGGGTTGCGGCATCGCGCGTTTGGCGCGCTCGTCGGCAAGGGCTCGGGCGGCCCGCAGTCGGTGCGGCTGCGCGGCTTCGCCGACGAACTCGCGGCGCGCGGCCATCCGGCGAAGGCGCTGACGACCGTGTCGGCGCACGATTCGATCGAAGGCGGCTACGAAGCGGCTACCGCGCTGCTGCGCGCGAAGCCGGGCCTCACTGCGCTGTTCGCGACCAACGACCTGATGGCGATCGGCGCGATGCAGGCGGCCGCCGATCTCGGGCTACGCGTGCCGGCCGATCTGTCGGTGGTCGGCATGACCGATATCCAGCTCGCCCACCAGTTCCGCCCCGCGCTGACGACGGTGCGGTTTCCGACGTCGCAGATCGCCGCGCGCGCGATCGCGCTGACGCTCGACATGATCGACGGGATCGAGCCGGCTGCCGCCGTGCATACGATCGGGGCGCCGGAGTTGGTCGTGCGGGAGTCGACGGGGGTGGCAAGGGACTAACGGGTCGACGCTGAGACAACGAGCAAATTCTTGCGCCGGTCGATCGAAACACGCCGCCGTTCTGGTCGTTGGGTATCAGATGCTCCGACGACGCCAGACCGAGTACCGGATTACGCTTGATTCCTCAGAACTGTGCGGTGATCTGAAATCCAACCGTCACGCGTGCCGTAGGAAACCCGGACGGCTTGTAGATCGGCGTGCCGGCGAACAAGTCGTAGCCATAGCCGCCGAAGCGCGTCGCGACGCTGCCCTTGACGCCGATCACCGCGCCCGCGAGCTGCGTGCCGACCAGCGCAACCGGCTGCGGGCCCCACACGCGTCCGTAGTCGATGCCCGCATACACCGCTTGCCCGGTTTGGCCGATCGGTGCCTGCAGTTCGTTGCGCCAGTAGAAGCCACGGGAGGCGGCCAGCATCGTCTCCCCATCGAATCCGCGTACGGTGTAACGACTGCCGATCGTCAGGTCGTCGATGTAGTACAGCGTGTTGCCCGTGTACTGTCCGTGGAACGTCGTGACGTACCGGAACGGCTGCTGCGCGATTGCGAACGGCACCGACAGATTCGCGTCGAGCACGGCCATCTTGTAGCGGTAGGTTGGCCCGCCGTCTGCTGCGAGGCTGTCGTCCTGCGCGCCGAACGCGCCGATACCCTGCCGGTATGCGAGCGTGCCGTCGAACTGCGCATTGCCGAAATAGTGGCGGTCGGTCAGGCCGAACTCGACGAACGTATTGTTGCGACGTTGCTGCGGAATTTCAGTGTCTTCGATGAAGCTCTGCCCGAACCGGCGCGACAAGCGGAACTGCGCGCCGAACACGTCGTTTTGGCTACGCGACAGCACACGGTTCAGCTTGAAATCGACTGTCTTCGAATTGCCGCTCGCGATGAACGTCTGATTCACGCCGGCGATTTGCTGGTAGTACGTGTTGGTGTACGCCGATAGTGTCGCGGTCCAGTAGCCCCACGGGATCGAATAGAAACCGTTCCAGCCGTGCGAGCCGAGCCGCTTGTCGCCAAACTCCAGATCCTGGCTCACGCCGATGTTGAAGATATCGTTCAAGCCAAGGGGATTGTCGATACCGAAAGACAAATTTCCCTGAAGGCGGCCCGTCGCGCGTGTGCCCGAGTTGTCGATCGACGCGACGACCGTCCACGGTTTGCTGCGCTTCACGTCGAGCACGACATCGCTTTCGCCGGGTACGTCAGCCGGCACGATCTGCATCGATACGTCCTGGCTCGTCACACGCTTCATCTGCTCGAGGCCTTGTTCGAGATCGCGCAGGTTCAGCAGTTCACCGTCGCGGGTTGGGAAGGCGGTTTTCCACGTGCCGCGCAGCTTCTCGTCGGCGAAGCGCACGTGGCGAATCACGCCGGGGATCAGCGACAACTTCAGGGTGCCGGTCGACAGATCCTGTTCAGGCAGCAGCACGCGCGTCGTGACGTAGCCGCGCGCGAGGATCGCCTGCGACAGGCCCTTGACGAGGACGTCGAGGCCCTGTTTGCCGACGCACTGGCCAACGTAGTGGTCAAGCCATTCGCGCGCGAAGGCGAAGCGGTCCATCGGCAATGCCGATGTGCCTTGCGATTTCAGGGAAGCGGGCAGCGCATTGGGTACTTCCAGTACGAAACGATTGATGCGAAAGCAGGGCGTTTCCGACGGCAGCCTTGTATACGCAGCACTCGCCGTCACGCTCGAACGCACTCCGGGCGCGGAGACTGCCCGTTCACGCTCGCGCGCCTCTTCCTGCTGCCGTGTTTGCTGGTCGTTGCCTGGAATGATCAGGCGCGGAGCTTCTTGCGCCGACACACTGGTCGCGATAAACAGCAGTGCAGCAGCAGAATTCCCCCGGCGAATGGTTCTCATGTATTTTTATAAACTTGATTGTGAATGTCGACTACGTCACGCGCTTATTGGAATTTCAGGGTGTTACTGCCGGTTGACCTGATCTACACGCAGAACCCATCACCTCCGTTCTCCGTGCTACAACATTGCAAGAAGGTATGATCTCCCGAAGGTGAAGGCAGCAGCAAGGCCGACGCTCACTAACGCTCCAATCGTACTGAGTGCAGCCGGTTCGTTGTAAGCGAACCATGCAAACAGAAGTGGTGCCATGACCATCGTTGATTTTAACCAGTATAAAAATTTCGCTCTAAACGAATCCTCCAGATTTCTTCCAAAAAGAAAAAATGTAATTAGCAAGACTGCGAGAGCAATTATTACCGCGCCAACTTCCATCGTCATTTCTTCGGCCCCTTAATTTGATCCCAGGTATTTCTTATCCCCCACCAAGGGTTGGTGGATGGATCGAAAAATGGGTCCACCGATTGCGATAGTCCAGTCGCATTACCCAACGGAACACCAATTTGTTTTCCAGCGGCAATCGTTCCCGTCTTGGTCACGAAAAGAACGGCAGACTGCATTAGCGAATTTGTGCCGCCCGCCCATGTACCCAAAGCTTGCCCGTATATTCCGCCCAGTGCTCCCCCATAAAATCCACCGATAGTTTCAGCGGTTGTCAAGGGCTTCCCTGACAAAAAACTCAACCCGAGCGTTGTTGCCAATCCAGAAGCTGCCGCTTTACAAGCAGCGCCTCCCGATACCAAACAGGCAGTGACAGCAATCGCCGCCTTTCCGGTGCGCTCGTAAGCGAGATTCTGATTACGCAATTCTGCATCGGTCAGTCCGGTTCCGAGCTGCTGCTGTCCGGCATTATACGTGTCCTGATTTTGCTTGATGTACTGGCTGTTGTAATCGTGATTTGTATACTGGGAATCGTTCTTGTAGCCGTCGCAATTCAGGTTCTGGCATCCTACGATGCTTCGAATTTCCCAATCGTGCTTGCCTCCGGATGCCTCTGCCGTTTGTTGATCGGAATTGCGCAGGATTTCTGCAACTATCCGCCCCTCGGCTTCCTGCACGCTTATCCCGAGCTTCTCCGCTACGATCTTCGCATCCTTCTTTGCTCTCGTGTACTCGTCCGGGTGAAGTTGCCGATTAAACCTATCCACGTTGTACCCCGAAAACGCCCCCGATTCACCTCCCACCGCAGCACCGGCCCCCGTCGCAAGCGCGTTCGCCACGATGTTACCCAGCGCCTGATTCATATTGGCGTTGCCTGTCGGATCGCTGCCTGCGATCGCGCTGCTCAGTTCGTTCAGCTTGCCCGACGCAATCGATGCAATCGCTGCACCAGCTGCGCCACCTACCGCATTGCCGCCCGCCAACCCCGTTACCAACGCCGCACCGGCACCTTGCATCAGTGCGCGGTTTGCTCCGCCTTCCTTCCACGCGTCGACGCCGGCCTGGTCACCATTCGCGGCGGCGTCTTTCATCATCTTGTCCGCGTAGTCCCCAATCCGGCGCGACACCGCTTCGCCAGCCGCGCTGGTCGCGGCCATCATGTCCGCTTGATTGCTCAAGAGATTCTGCATGTCGGGGAGTTTGGCGACCGTACCGTTGGTGTTCGTCGTATCGCGATTCAAGCTCGCCACATCCTGCTTCTGGTTCGCCGAATCCGTGATCGTGACCGTTCCGGCGCTGACGCCGCTCTTCGTTTTCGCGCTGTCGCTACCGCTTTCATCCTGGCCAAGCATCGGCGCGGCACCACCCGCATTCTTGCCCGACGTGCCGCCGTGCGTGCTGTAGTTCATCCCGCCGTCGCCGGTCGTCACACCCGCGCTGAAACCGCTCGAGCTCGCATCGTAGTGCGACTGGTTCTGGATGTCCGAGAAGGACAGCGAACCCGTCGTCAGCGTGTTCTTCGACGCATCCGCTTCACTCGCGATCAGTGCCCCCTTCAGGTCGGTATTGCCGGTGACGTTGATATTGAAGCCACCATCGCCTGCGTGAATTCCGGCTTGCTCGTTGACGCCCGCATAACTGCCCGTGGCATTGCCCTTGCTCTGGCTGAAGCTCGCACTGGCGCCGCCTTGACTGATGCTAAAGCCACCGCCCGAACTCGACTGATGCGCCGCGCTCGACAACGTGTCCTGCACACTCTCGATATTCAGGTTCCCGCCCACATCGGCATTCACTAGCTTGCCGTTGACGTTCGAGCCGATGACGTTCGTATCGCCGCCCGAGATGATCGTCACGCCGTTTGCCGCGTTCACATGGCTGTTGTTCCGTGCGGCCAGATCGCTGTTGCCATCGCCATTGGCCTTCGACATCGCCGCCGAAATACCAAAGCCACCCGTGCCGACCGATACGCCCACGCTCGCGCTCTTCGACTCGTTCGTGCTGCGCGTCGAATCGGTGTCTGTCGTATAAATGATATTGACCTGGTTCTTCGCTGCCAAAATCACATCGTTTGCGTTTACGTTCGAGCCGGCGATCGTGACATTGCCGCTACCTGGCTGCCCGTTCCCCGTTGCCGCAAACGCCACCGTCCCGCCCGCATTCACGTTCGAGCCGCGATTCGTTACTCTGTCTTCGGAGAACGCGCTCTTGCTATGGCTGCTGCCAACACTGAGTTCGACCTTGAATTCAGGCGTTTTGCCTGCTCCCAGCGCGTTGACCACGTCGCCTGCAGCCACGTTAGCATCCCACGCCGCGCTGGCCGCCGCCATCCCGTGCAGGGCCGAGGCTCGACCATCCTGACTACTACTGGACGCACGCGATTGACCGACCGCATTCGACACCGCGTCGATCACCGGCGCCTTCAGCGCCAGCGTCAAGCCGCTCTTCGACACTTCCTGCGTCTCGCCGCGGTGACGCGTGTCCTGCGCCGCATCGATCGTCACGTTCGCACCTGTGCCGCTGAGGTTCTGCGCGGCAATCAGGTCACTGCCGGTCACGTGCAGGTCGTTCCCCGCCGTAATGCTCAGGTTGCCGTTCAACGAACCGATCGTGCTGCCGTTGTTCGACACCTCGGTCGTCTGGCTGGTCGTTTTCAGCGAGCTGCTGCCAACCGACACCGACAGACCACCACCCGACATCAGGCCTGAATCCTTCTTTTGGTAGTAGTTCGACGACTGCAAGGTATCCTGCGAAGTCGTAACCGTCACGTTGCGCGCCGCAGTGAGTGCAACGTCATTCGTTCCGACGATGGTACTACCCTGAACATTGACGTCCTTTCCGGAGACGACATTCACGCCGTCCGCGGAAATCAGACTGCCATGATTCAATGTCATCGTCTGGTCAATCCCGCTCGCCACCTTCGAACCGCTCACGACGTTGCTGTGGCTGTGCGTTTCGTGAGAGTTCAGCTCATGCGTTTCGGTCGCCGCGCCGATATTCACGTCGCCGGCCGCTAGCAGATTCGCGTTGCCCTTGTCGAGACTGATCGCGCTGCCGGAGAGCGTGATGTCCTTACCCGACACCAAATTGATCGTGTTCCCGCCGTTGAGCGTCGTCCCGGTGAGCGCCTGATCCGACGTATGCAGCGTTTCCGCATAGCTGCGGCTACCGTCGTCGCCCGAGCTGTTGCTGTTCACGGTCGACGTTGCGCTCGCGGCGCCGAGCGCAACGTTACCCTGCGCCGCGATTGTGCCACCCTGGCCGAGATCGATCCGCGCGCCCTTGGCGGTAATATCTCCGCCGACGCCTATCAGTGATGCGCCGCCAACCTGCACCGAGCTGCCGGTGACCTTGTTGATGTCGGTATTCGACACCCCATTCGCGCGCTGCACGATCTTGTGCTCGCCCGTCTGAACCGCACCAAGATCCCAGTTGCCGCCGACATTCATCCCGAGGTTACCGCCAACCGACAGATTGCCCGCGTTCTGCTGGAAGTTGCCGCCGGTGACGATCGATGCGTCGCCCACGACATCCAGCTTCGCAGTCGGCCCGAGCGTCGTCACCACGCTCGTGGCACCATCGCGGCTCACCCGTGTGTTCGTCTTCGTCGCAGTGTCGAGAATCAGGTTCTTGCCGGCATCAAGCTGCAGGCTGCCAGCCTTCACATTCGAGGACATCAGATCGATGTTGTTCTCGGTCTTCAGCGACATGAGCCCGCCACTCTGCAACGCGCCGAACGCGTTGTCGATCTGCTTGCCCTGAATCGCCAGCGTGTTGTCCGCCTTGATCGTTCCGCTGTTCGTGAATGACTGTGCGTTCTGGAAATCGATGTCCGTCGCGCTGATCAACGGGCCATCGATATTCTGCTGGCTGGCCTTGGCGAGATACACGACCGGCACGAGTACCGACTGACCGTCGACCACGCGCGTTTCCATCATGATCACGTTACTGGTCAGCTTCGACACCTGATCGGCCGACAGACTCGCGCCTACGGCCAAATCGAGCGACTTCGACAGATCCGCGCCGGCTGCCATCAGCGACTGATACATCGTCTGCAGGTCCGCATACGGTCCGAGCACCGCCTTGCCGGTCAGCGCGGTGACTTCGTTGCGCACGAGCTGCTGTTCGTAGAAGCCGTCACCGAGTCGCTTCGGGATGTGCGTGAGGTCGACGCCGAGCTGGCCGAAGAAGTAGTCGCTCGAAATGAAATTCTTCTGGTTTGTGAACGCCGGGTTCGTCTCGATCACGTAGTTCGCATTCGGCGCCGTGGTCGGCTTGAACAGCCCGCCCTGCGGAATCGTTAGGTTGTTGAGCACGTTCAGCGCCGTCGCACTCGCGATGATCGGATCGACCGGTGCCGGCGGACCACCGTGAACGGACGATGCGCCCGATTTCGCTCCGCTCGCGTTACCGGACAGGTTGGTGGGCGTGAGGCCCGGAACCGACTGGCCGGGGAGCAAGCCAAGCGAGGGGATCGACGCGTTGCCCGCCGTGTTGTTGACGCTGACACCCGTGCCAGAAATCGTGCCGTTCGAACTCATCGTCGAAAAGTAGCCCGGCAGCGTGTAGTCCTTGATCGACGCCGGTGCCGCCTGCGTATAGCCACCCGGGCGACTACCGACGAACGGTGCGTTGCCGAACGGCAACTTCCAGTCGTATTCGCTGTTGTCGTAGTTGTTGTAGTGATATTGCCCCGAGTAGGAAACCGACACGCCCGGCAGTTTCTGGCCGGACGCCGCCCAACCGTCGGCGTCGTAGTTCCCCGGCATCTTGATGTCGCCGACCGCCGCGATGTTGCTCCAGTAGTTTTGCAAGGTGCCGACCGACGATGCATCGATCTTGCCGCCCGACACGATCCGAGCGGCCGGGCTGATGTCCGTCACGGTCGTCGCCGTCGCGCTGTCCGCATAGTAGGTCGTGAACTGATACGTGCTGTTCCACTGACCGCCATGAGGCGGCTCGGTGTAGACACCGCCGATGCTATCCGGATCCTTCACGCCGACCTGGCCCGTGCGGCCGCTGATCGGAATACCGAACTGCCCGAGCAGCGATGGGTCGATCGAGCTGGTCGAGGTCCTCATCGCGCGCCGCGTGCTCGTCACCTTGTCCGCGTGCAACTCCATGTCGCCGCCGGACTGGATCAGGGCCGATACGTTGTTGACGAGCGCCGCGTTCGTGTAGTTGCCGCTCGCGTCCTTGCCGCCTGCCAGCACGACCTTGCCCATGCCGAAGATGGCCGTCGTCGCCATCGAGTCGGTCGCGGTCGTGTCGTCGCGGTTCTCGATGACGTGCGCGAGGATTTCGAGCGTGCCGTTGCTGTCTGAACCGCCAATCAGCGCGGTCGGGCCGAGGTTCGAGATCGTATTCGTCGCGTTGAGCGAGACGCTGGCGCCCACGAGCGCGCCCGTGTTCGTCAGGTTGGTCGATTGCGTGTGCAGCAAGCCGCCAGCCGTCAAGGCGCCCACGTTGACGATGTTGCCCGCGTTCACGCTCAGATTGTTGACCGACTGCAGGTTCGCGTTGTTCGTGAAGGTACCGGGCAACGTGAAGGCAAGATCGTGGCCGACATTGAACTGGGTGTCGGCCGCCGCCGTGTAGTCGCCCTGCAGGTTCACGTTGGCGTCATGTGTCGCACTATAGGTACCGCCGCCTTGCAACGTGACCGCCGCGACCGACAGGTCGTGTGTCGAGCTGATCTGGCCGTTCGTGTTCGTGATTGCACCGGTCGTCGTGACGTTCACGTCACCGTTCGAATTCGTGACGTTGCCAATGCGGCCGCCGCTGTTGTCGACAGCGTTTGCGTTGACGTGCAGCGAGCCGCCGCTGAGCTGGCCGCCTTGTGTGTTGCTGATGGACGCTGCGCCGATTATCACGTCGCCGTTGCCGGTGATCGCACCCATGCCGGTCACGCCACCGGCATGGCTGTTCGCGATCTGGCTGCCACCTTGCACAGTCATCTTGCCCGCACCAAGGTCGACAATGGCGCCATCCGCGTTGTCGATCGACGCGGATTGAATATCCAGCGTACTGATGTCGCCTGTTGCCGACTGCCCGGCCTGAACGTGACCGCCACGGTTCGACAGCGCACCGCCGGTCTTCAAGGACAGCGACGCGTCCGATCGCAGCAAACCCTGTGCGTTGTTCACGTCGCCCGCGATCGTGGCGTTGATGCCGCGCTGCGCGGCGAGAATACCGCTCGCGTTGTTCCATGTCGCCGCGTTGACGTTGGCTTGCCCCTTCGTCACGATGGTGCCCGACGCGTTGTTCAGCGCGCTGGCTCCATTGCCCGGTGCGATCGTCAGCGTGCCCGTGCCCGCATGCGTAATGGTGCCGCCCGCGTTGTCCAGCTCGGCCGGCGTGAGCGTCAGGTCCGTACTGTTGGTCTGAATCACGCCGCCCGCGGAGTTGTCGAGCGTGCCGCCGACGTTGATACCCATCGCCGACGAGCCGTACTGCGTGATCGTGCCGCCATGGTTGACGAGGTTGGCGGCCGTCAGCGCAAGCTGATTGGCCTCGAGCTTGCCGCCGCTGTTGTCGAGCGTCGAATCGGCAGTGACCGACAGGTTCGGCGCGACGATCGAGCCGCCCTGGTTCGTCATCGAACCGGTATGGATCGTCGCGTTCGTGCTGGCGCCAATCTGGCCGCCGTCGTTCGTCAGCATGCCGCTGGTAATGCCCAGGTCCGTATTCGACAACAGCTTGCCGTTCGCATTGTTCAGCGTGCTGGCGACGATTGCCGTCAATCCGGTCTGTGCGTTGATCGAGCCCGACGTGTTGTTCAGCGTGCCGGTTTGCGCGACGATGCGCCCGTTGCTCGCGATCGAACCACCCACGTTCGACACCGAGCCGGTCCCACTTCCGAGCGTCAGTGTGCCGGTGCCGGCATGGGTAATCGTACCGCCGTCGTTCTTCAGCGCAGCCGGCGCGAGCGTCAGGTCGGCGCTGTTGGTCTGCAGCGTGCCGCCGGTGGAATTGTCGAGCGTACCCGACACGTTCACGCTCATCGCGCCAGCGCCTGTCTGCGTGATCGTGCCGCCATGGTTCACGACGTCGGTTGCATTCAACGCGACCTGATCGGCCTGCACGGTGCCGGCGCTGTTGTCGAGCGTCGTGGCGCTGACAGTCGCAGTCTGGCCGACAATCGAGCCGCCGCTGTTGGTCAGGTGCGTGCCGGCATCGACCGCAACGTTCTGCGCCGCTTGCAGGGTACCGCTGTCGTTGTCGACCGACTGGCCCGCGATACGCAAATTCGTGTTGGACGTGATCGCACCGCGGTTGACAACGTTTGCGCCGATGACCGAAACATCACCGTTTCCGCCGATGACACCGCCTTGCGCGCCGTTCGCGGTGATGCCCGCAGCGTTGATCAATTGGCCGCTGGTCGTCACTGACAAGCCATCGCCGTTGAGCGACGTGATCCGGCCCGCCGTGTTATCGAGTGACGCACCGCCCACCACCATGCCGGCTGCGCTTTGGATGGTGCCCTGGTTGTTGGCGATAACGCCGCCATGTACGTCCGCCGTGCTTTCGGAGACCAGTTCTCCGGACTGGTTGGCGATCTGGCCGGCCACGTTGACCGACAGCGAGCCTTGCGACGATACCTTGCCGCTCTGGTTCGAGAGCGCACCTCCGGTCAACGTCGTGCTGCCGCCACTCGACAGGCTGCCGTGGTCGTTGATCACCGTGCCCGTCGCGTTCGCTTGAATAGCGCCTTGCGCGCTCGTCGTCGCGTTCGACAAGTTCACGTCGCCAGCCGTCGCGTTCAGCGAGAGATTGCCGTTCGCCGCCGTCAGGCTGCCGGCAAGATTCACGCTGGCGCCGGTCAGTGATGCATTGCCGCCCGCTATGTTCTGCCCCGTTGTGGTCAACTGTCCCGACGCGGTCAGATTCAGGTCACCGCTGTGCGCGACGGAACTGTCGAGGTTCACGCCCGCGCCGATCGTGCCGGTCGAGTTGACGCTACCGGCATTCACCGTCGTATTCTGCTGCGCCGCGAGCGTCCCGGTGTTCGCAAGATCGGCGCTTGTGCTGGCCGACAGCGACTGCTGCGCATATGTCGTGCCGCTGTTCTGGATGCCGCCTGCGGCGGACAGCGCGAGGTTGCCGCTCGCGGTCGTTTTGCCCGTGAGTATGAGCCGGCCGTTCGACTGCAGCGTCAGGTCACCGGCCTGTGCGGCAATCGTACCGGCGTTGGCCACGCCCACACCGAACTCGTTCGATGCGAGGAAGATCCGATTGCTGTACATGCCACCCAATTGACTCACGTCGATCGCAACCGACGGAGCGGGACCGTCGCCGCCGATCGGCGTCGTGGCGAGCGTGTCGTGGTTGACCTGCGCCGCGCCGGCGATCACGTTCAGATTCTTCGCGTAGACCGCCGCGTTCACCTGCACCGCGCGTGCGATCAAATCAACCTGATCGATATTGGCTGCATTCAGGCCCGCGCCAGCGACAGTCACGAGGCCGCGGTTAACGTTGTAGCCGGCAAGCGACCCATCGGCACCATAGAACGGCACGCCGGTTGTCAGGGTCGCGCGACTGGTATTCAGAAATCCGCCGCCGTCGACAAAAATCCCGGACGGATTGGCCAGCACGAGTTCCGCACGAGCGCCTGCGATCTCGACTGTGCCGCGAATTTGGGACGGGTTCGGACTGTTGACCTGGTTGACGATGATCCGCGCGGCCTGCCCGGCTCCGTAGTTCGGGTTGCCGTTGATCCAGCCCGCCTGCTGCGTCTGAACCATCGTGGCCGAATTGTTCAGGATCGCGCCGGCTTTTTGTACGTCGAACTGGTTGTAGGTGTTGACTGATACGCCCGCACTCGACGGACGCGCCACGTTGACTTGCGGCAAACCGTTCGGTGTCTGGATCACTTGCGTGGTGGTGCCCGGCGTCGGGACGATCTGCGCACCGGACAAGGTCGGTAGCATGCCGAGCAGGGCGACGCCCGCCGCAACGGCGCACGTGCCGGACGCCGATGAACGCCGCCGCGCGCGCGCCTCGCCCGTTGCCGATTTCCCCTCGGCCGTCGCCGTCTCCGCGACGGCCACTACCATACCCCGAAGCCTGGAATACACCAGGCGATGCGTATTCTTGTTCATTCTCGTCGGCGCGGCCCGCGCCCAATCGTTCGTTATTGAGCGCGAGATTACCGAAACATTGAAAAATGACTGTCAAAAATTGCCAAGCCGTTGAAGTAAAACCACAAAACTTGAATTTCAGATACGTCTGATTGACATGCACTCGGATATATCTCGTCGAGCTCCCAAAGCGTGCTGTCGGCAAGACGTGCTGAAGAAGGGAACGGTGACGTAAGCACCGAGACGGACCTGTTGTCCCCTGCGCACGCGAAGCGCGGCAGGTCCGTATGCGGTTCGTCGGTGTCGCAGGCGGGCGGCCCGGGTCCGCCGCCCTTCCCGCCCGCCTCCGTCAGAACTTGTGCCGAATCCCCGCATGCACCATCAACTGCTTCGACGTCGACGACAGATCGGCCGCCCCCGGAATAACCGCCTGATCGAGCGACGAGCCGGTCGCATCACCCGCCACCCGCTGGTACGCGCCCATCAGGTAGACGTCGGTGCGCTTCGACAGGTTGTAGTCGGCCATCAGCCCGATCGAATGGATCTTCGGTTTCGCGCTGCCCGTGGTCGCGTCATAGCGCACGGTCGTATACACATACTGCGCGCCGACGAAGAACGCCGGCGTGAACTGGTACTTGCCGTTCACTTCGAAGTTCTGGTATTTGATCGCCGTGACCGTGCCGCCCGCGAGCGGCCCCGAGACGGGTTCGATCGTCTCGTCGCCGACCAGGTAGCCAACGTTCGCGGTCGGCCGCGTGACGTTGCTGTTCGTATAGGCGAACCCGACCGTCGCGGGCCCGGCCGTGTAGTTGACGCCCGCCCCGAAGATCCGCAGCCGCGCCGATGCGAAGTTCGCATCCGCGCCGACGGACCCCGAGCCCGCGATCGCGCCGCCGGCCGTCGCCCCCGGGTTGTCCGCATTCAGGAACGCCGCGCCGACGAGCAGGCCGCCCTGCTCGAACTGCGCGCCGACGCTCCACTGCCGGTTGTTCGCGAACCCGGTGTCGTTGCTGAAGCTGTACGTGCCGCCGAACGAGAAGCCGGCAAAATCCGGGCTCGCGTACTTGACCGTGTTGTTCACGCGAAACGTGTTGCCGGTGTTGTCGTTGTCGAGCGGATGCGAGAACGGATAGACGCCCCAGCTGCCGTTCGCGGTCGTCGGCGCGAGATAGTCGACGATCGCGTCATATTGCCGGCCGAGTGTCAGCGTGCCGAAGCGCGTGCTGCCGAGCCCGACGTAAGCCTGCCGCCCGAACATGCGGCCGCCCTGCGCGAGCGTGCCGCTGTTCACGTTGAAGCCGTTCTCGATCTGGAACAGCGCGCTGTAACCGCCGCCAAGATCCTCGGCGCCCTTCAGCCCCCAGCGGCTACCCTGCGCGAAGCCGCTCGCCATCTGCCACGCACCGTGGCCGCCGACGTTGTTCGTATAGTCGATACCCGCATCGACCAGCCCGTACAGCGTGACGCTGCCTTGCGCGAAGGCCGGTGCCGCACAGAGCGCCGGCATCGCGACGAGAAACAATCTCCAGTTCATTCGTTTTCCTTATTGATATGTCGAGCGCTACCCACCTGCCACGATGCGGCGCGGCTTACTTCGCGCCGTAGATGTCGAAGTCGAAGTACTTGCGGTTGATCCGCTGATACGTGCCGTTCGCGAGGATCGTCGCCAGCGCGCGGTTGAATGCATCGCGCAGCTCGGTATCCTGCTTGCGCAGCCCGAGTCCGTCGCCCTGCCCGAAATACTTCGCGTCGTCGATCGCCGCGCCGACGAACATGAAATCCTTGCCCTGCGGCTTCTTCAGGAAACCGTCGCTGGCCGCGATCGATGCCTGGAACGCGGCGTCGAGCCGCCCGGTCACGAGATCGGCATAGACCTGATCCTGGTTCTGGTACGACTCGACCTGCACGCCGGCCGGCTGCCAGTTCGCGATCGCATAGTCGGCCTGCGCGGAGCCCTGCTCGACGCCGACCCGCTTGCCCTTCAGCGACGCGGCCGTCGGCAGCAGCGGCGAACCCTTGCGCGCGATCAGCCGCGCCGGCGCATTCGAGATCCGGTTCGTGAACGCGATCTGCTGCATCCGCTTCGGCGTGATCGTCATCGACGACGCGATCACGTCGAACTTGCGCGCGAGCAACCCCGGAATCATCCCGTCGAAACTCGATTCGACCCACACGCAGCGCGCATGCAGCTCCGCGCACAACGCGTTCGTGATGTCGATCCCGAAACCGGTCAGCGTGCCGTCGGGCTGCTTGTATTCGAGCGGCGGGTACGTGGGATCGACCGCGAGGCGAATCTCCTTGCCCGTCCAGTCGCCGGCATGCGCGCCCGCTGCGACGGTCGTTGCCGTCAGCGCCACCGCGAGCGCCGCCATCCATTGTTTCATTGCCAGTCTCCTTGTTTCCATCGTTGAGGGTAAATCGAATCCATCCGCCAGCCTCACGCGAGGTAGCGCTCGGCGAGCGCGATCCAGTAACTCGCGCCCGTCGCGAGGCACGCGTCGTTGAAGTCGTAGCCGGGGTGGTGCAGCCCGCAGCCGGCCGCGCCGTCGCCATTGCCGATCGACAGGTAGCTGCCCGGGCAGGCGTCGAGCATGAACGCGAAATCCTCGCTCGCCGCGATCGGCCGCAAATGCGGAATCAGCGCGTCGTCGCCGCCCCATTCGCGCGCCACATCGCGGGCAAATGCCGTTTCCGCCGCATGATTGACGAGCACCGGATAGCCGTAGCGATATTCGATCTCGGCCGTCGCGCCATAGCTGTCGACCTGGCCGTGCACGATCGCGCGGATGCGCCGCTCGAGCAGCGCGCGCACGTCCGGCGACAGCGCACGCACGCTCAGTTCGAGATCCGCATGCGGCGGAATCACGTTCGATGCGGTGCCCGCGTGGATCGAGCCGGTCGTGACGATCGCCAGTTCCTGTGGATTCACGTTGCGCGACACGACCGTCTGCAGCGCCATCACGATCGACGCACACACGACCACCGGATCGACCGTCGTGTGCGGCGCCGCGCCATGGCCGCCGCGCCCGGTCACGCGCACGCGTACCTCGTCGGCCGACGCCATCGCCGGGCCGTCGCAAAAGCCGAGCACGCCCGCCGGCAGGCCCGGCACGTTGTGCATCGCGAACACGGCATCGCACGGGAACTGCGTGAACAGCCCGTCGTCGAGCATCCGCTTCGCGCCGCCGAGCCCTTCCTCCGCCGGCTGGAAAATCAGGTTCAGCGTGCCGCTGAAGCGCCCGCGCTCGGCCAGGCAGCGGGCCGCCGCGAGCAGCATCGCCGTATGACCGTCGTGGCCGCACGCATGCATCACGCCGTCGTGCCGGCTCGCATGCAGCAGTCCGGTCGTCTCGCGGATCGGCAGCGCATCCATGTCCGCACGCAGCCCGAGCCGCTTCCCGGTGCCGCGCGTGAGCGTGCCGACCACGCCGGTGCCGCCGAGGCCGCGCGTCACCCGATAACCCCATGTTGTCAGGCAATCGGCGACGAGCCCGCTCGTCGCGTGTTCCTCGAAACCGAGCTCCGGATGCGCGTGCAGCCGGTGGCGCAGCGCGATCATCTCCGTCTCGATGGCCGCCATTTCAGGCGGAATGCGTGATCGATCCAACCCCGATACTCCTCTCTAGGTGCCGCATGGCGCTTGCCGGAATGGCAGGTCGTTGGCGAGATCGTAGGCAGCGAAAAAGCCGGCGAACAGCCGCAGTTTCGTTATGATGACAACCTTTCGTTGTCGGGTATCGCACCATCAGCACCATGAGCACGATCAAGCTGCATCAGTTGCAGGCGCTCGTCGCGAGCGCGGAGGCCGGAAGCATCCGCGGCGCGGCGCGCACGCTCGGGCTGTCGCAGGCGGCCGTCACGCGCGCGCTGCGCGAGCTGGAGGCCAGCGAGCGCCTGCCGCTGCTGGTGCGCGCGCCGGAAGGCATCGGCTTCACCGAATACGGGAAGACCCTGCTCACGCACGCGAAGCTCGTGCTCAAGCAGCTCGAGCATGCGCAAAGCGATCTCGAACGGATGCGCGGGCGCGTCGAGGGGCGGCTGAGCGTCGGCGTCACGCCGTGGCTGACGATGACGTTCCTCGCGGAAACCGTGCTGCAGTTTCGCGAGCGGATGCCCGACGTGCGGCTCGAGCTCTACGAAGCGCTGATGGCCGTCGCGCAACCGCTGCTGCGCGACGGCAGCATGGATTTCGCGCTCGGCCACGTTCAGGCCGGCAGCGGCGCGCAGGAGTTCGCGTTCGAGCCGCTGCTGCGCTACGACACGTCGGTGATGGTGCGCGCCGGGCATCCGCGCGAACGCGCGAAGTCCGTGCACGACCTGCTCGATTGCGACTGGGTGCTGAATTCGTCGGCCGACGGCCAGGCCGCGCTCGTCGACCATCTGTTCACGCGGCACGGCGCGCGGATCGACGAACGGCGCATCGTGCGCGCGCAGTCGGTCGCGATGCTGCAGACGATGCTCGAACAGGCCGGCATGTGCACGTGGTGCCCGACGATCCTCGCGGCGGTGCCGCCGTTCGGCGAGCGGATGCGCGTGCTGTCGCTGAAGGAGCGCTTCGAGCCGAGCGAACTCGGCATCGTCACGCGTCGCAGCAGCACGCTGAGCGACGCCGCGCGCTGCTTCATCGACTGCCTGCTGCAGACGATCCGGCGGCATGCGCGGTCGGCGCGGAAGGAGGATCTTGCATTGTTCCGCACGCTGACGCTGCTGATCTGACCTGACGGCGAATGGTGCCGGCGGGAATCGCGAGGACGTCACCGAAACCGTCACGCATTTTTCCGGCTGAATATCCTTCCCGTTCCCGGGGGCGGCCCGCCGTGCCACCCCCGGGATTCATCCCGTATACCTCCGCGCCACATTGTTCTATACTGCCCCCCAGTATCCGGAAACCACCTGTCCCATGCCGCATTCCCCCGAAGAAAAGAAACGCGTCCTGACCCGCGTGCGCCGTGTTCGCGGGCAACTGAACGCGCTCGAGCAGGCGCTCGAGGAGGGAGCGGACTGTGGTCCGATACTTCAGCAACTGGCTGCCATCCGCGGCGCGATCAACGGCGTGATGGCCGGCGTGCTCGAAAGCCATTTGCGCGAGGAATTCACCCAGCTCGCGGACGCCCCGCGGCCCTCGTCCGGATCGATCGACGATATCGTGACCCTCGTTCGGTCCTACTTGCGCTGACCGGCGCGGGATCGTCGACGTACCGCTCCATTCGATGATTTTTTTACCAGGAATGCCATGAAATCACGTGCCGCAGTTGCGTTCGAGGCGGGTAAGCCGCTGCAGATCGTCGAAATCGACGTCGAACCGCCCCGCAAGGGCGAAGTGCTCGTCAAGATCACCCATACCGGCGTCTGCCACACCGACGCCTTCACGCTGTCGGGCGACGATCCCGAAGGCCTCTTCCCCGCCGTGCTGGGCCATGAAGGCGCCGGCATCGTGGTGGAAGTCGGCGAAGGCGTGACGAGCGTGAAACCCGGCGACCACGTCATTCCGCTCTACACCGCCGAATGCGGCGAGTGCCTGTTCTGCAAGAGCGGCAAGACCAATCTGTGCGTGTCGGTGCGCGCCACCCAGGGCAAGGGCGTGATGCCCGACGGCACCACGCGTTTCAGCTACAACGGCCAGCCGATCTATCACTACATGGGCTGCTCGACGTTCAGCGAATACACGGTCGTCGCCGAAGTGTCGCTCGCGAAGATCAACCCGGACGCGAACCCGGAGCAGGTCTGCCTGCTGGGCTGCGGCGTCACGACCGGCCTCGGCGCGGTGAAGAACACGGCCAAGGTGCAGGAAGGCGACACCGTCGCCGTGTTCGGCCTCGGCGGCATCGGTCTCGCGGTGATCCAGGGTGCCAAGCTCGCGAAGGCCGGCCGCATCATCGCGATCGACACCAACCCCGGCAAGTTCGACCTCGCGCGCGTATTCGGCGCCACCGACTGCGTGAATCCGAAGGATCACGAAAAACCGATCCAGCAGGTGATCGTCGAAATGACCGGCTGGGGCGTCGACCACAGCTTCGAGTGCATCGGCAACGTCAACGTGATGCGCGCCGCGCTCGAATGCGCGCACCGCGGCTGGGGCCAGTCCGTCATCATCGGCGTCGCGGGCGCCGGCCAGGAAATCTCGACGCGCCCGTTCCAGCTCGTCACCGGTCGCCGCTGGCTGGGCACGGCATTCGGCGGCGTCAAGGGCCGCTCCGAACTGCCGGGCATGGTCGAGGACGCGATGGCCGGCGCGATCCAGCTCGCACCGTTCGTCACGCACACGAAGCCGCTCACCGGCATCAACGAAGCGTTCGACCTGATGCACGAAGGCAAGTCCATCCGGACCGTCGTGCATTTCTGAACCACGCGCAACGAGACCGGCTGCCGCAACCGGTCTCGTTGCGTGAAGTCGCGGCCGGCAAGCAGCGATGCTTGCCGGCCGCGGCGCATGCGCCGAAAACATCCTCAGTCGGACCGGCAACGGTCGCCGCCACGCGCGCAATGCGCATCTGCCGCTGCGTCCTGCGCTCCTGCTACCGATCCGCCGACGCGCCAGCATCAATCCTGTCGACCGTCCGCACGCCGGCGAGCCTGCGTTGCGACTGCCCCGTCAGCACCGCACGCGCCGCATCCGGAGCGTGGCCGACGGCGATTCCCCGAACGCGCGCTTGTAGTCGATCGCGAACCGCCCGAGATGCGCGAAGCCCCATTTCAGCGCGATGTCCGTCACCGACGCGAGCCCCGGTGTCGCATCGTCGCGCAGTTCGTCGCGCACATGTTGCAGCCGCAACTGGCGCACGAATGCCATCGGCGTGATGCCATGGCGATTGCGGAATCCGGCGAACAGCGTGCTCGGGCTGACGCCGGCGAGTTCGGCGAGCCGTTCGATCGTCAGCGGCTCGTCGAGATGCGCGCGCACGTATTCCTCGACGCGCCGCACATAGAACGGCGCGAGCGGCGCCGGCGCGGGCCGTGTGCCGTTGCGGGCGCTGTTCGGCTGGCCGTACAGCAACAGGTTGAACAGCGTCGATTCGAGCTGCTCGAACGCGAGCGGATGGCGCAGCGGATGCCCGTCGGTCGCGATCGCGTCGGCCAGCATCGGCAGCATTTGCGCGAGGCACGCGCCCTGCTGCGACGACAGGCTGAATTCCGGCTCGAACTCCACCGGCACACGCCGCTCGCCGCCGAAATGCCGCTGCGCATGCCGCTCCATCACCTCGCGCTCGATGCGCAGGATCACCTGCGGGCACGCCTCGCCCCACCGCATCCGGAGCGGCAGCGTCGGCGACAGCAGCGACGCGGTGTCGGGCGACGACACGAAACGCGTCGCGCCGCATTCGATCTCGGCGTCGCCGCGCAGCGGAATCTGCAACAGATAGAAATGCTCGAGCGGCCCCGGTTCGATCGACACCTCGCCGCCGTAGTCGAGCAGATTCAGCGACAGGTTGCCCCAGCGCGCATGGTGCATGCGGCTGTGCAGTGCGTGCGAAGCGCCGGTCAGCGTGAGCCGATGCGGCTTGAACACGTCCGCCACCCGCGCGCGCACCTCGTCGACGTCGTTCGACTGCAGCAGCAGCGTGTCGTGATTGAAACAGGCGGCGTCGCCGAGCCAGCCCGTTCCGGAAAATTGCCCCATCGAAGTTCTCCCGTCGTGCTTGATCGCACCTGCGCTGTGCACGCGTTCCCGATTCCGGGGAAGCCCGTCGCACGATCCGGATAGCGCCCGGAGTATCCGGACAGTCCGCCTCGTTACACTACGCAAGCCCTGCGCACCTCACGCAAGAAGCGGACCTTTCGCGCATCGTAGAAAACTGTGCGGGCCTTCCGCATCCGCAGATACCCGCAGTGCGCCGCGTGCCGGCCCCGGCGCGGCGGGCCGAACCGCAGGTTTCCGGAATTCGCGGATACCGGCCGAAGAAAGCGGATAGAAACGCGCGTTTCGTCCGCCAATACTGGGCCCATGCCAGTCACGAACAGTATGGAGGGACACATGCAAGGACGACACATCGAGATCCCGTCGCCGGACGGCGGCGCGTTTCGCGCATACCTGAGCACACCGGCCGGCGGCACGGGGCCGGGCATCGTGCTATGTCACGAAATCTTCGGCGCGAACGCGACGATGCGCGACGTGGCCGATTATTACGCCGAGGAAGGCTACACGGTGCTCGTGCCCGACCTGTTCTGGCGCCAGTCGCCCGGCATCGAACTCGGTGACTCGGCGGCCGACTTCGAGCGCGCGATGGCGCTGTACCGCGAGTACGACGAAAACAAGGGCGTCGACGACATCGCCGCCGCGCTGGCCGTGCTGGCGCAACGGCCGGAATGCACCGGCCAGGCCGGCGTGCTCGGCTACTGCCTCGGCGGCAAGCTCGCCTATCTCGCCGCGTGCCGGCTGCCGGACGTGGCCGCCGCCGTCAGCTATTACGGCGTGGGAATCGAGCACGCGCTCGACGAGGCCGCGCATCTGCGCGGCCGGCTCGTGCTGCAGATCGCCGCGCAGGACCGCTTCTGCCCGCCCGACGCGCAGCAGCGCATCACCGCGGCGCTCGCGGGGCGCGACGGTGTCGAGGTGTACGTGTACCCGGGCGTCGATCATGCGTTCGCGCGCGCCGGCGGCGATCACTTCGACAAGGCGGCCGCGATGATGGCGCACCAGCGCGCGATCGCCGCGTACCGCGCGGCGCTCGGCCCGCGCTACGACCTGTCCGCACTGTGGGAAGAACACCTGCGGCACGAATTCGACACGCGCAACGTCGACGCGACAATGGCCACGATGGTCGCGCAGCCGTACGTGAACCATATTCCGACGCTGACGGGCGGTGTCGGCTACGACGAGCTCAAGCGCTTCTACACGCATCACTTCGTGCATGCGAACCCGCCCGACACGACGATCACGCCGATCTCGCGCACGGTCGGCGCAAGCCAGATCGTCGACGAACTGCTGTTCTGCTTCACGCATACGACCGAGATCGACTGGATGCTGCCCGGCGTCGCGCCGACCGGCAAGCGTGTCGAGATTCCGCTCGTCGCGATCGTCAAGTTCCGCGGCGACAAGCTGTATCACGAACACATCTACTGGGACCAGGCGAGCGTGCTCGTGCAGATCGGCCTGCTCGACGCGGCCGGGCTGCCCGTCGCCGGTGTCGAGACGGCGCGCAAGCTGCTCGACGAAACCGTGCCGTCGAACGGGCTGATGCAGCGCTGGCACGACAGCGCGTGATGGCCGCCGGATCCGCAGGCGGCGCGTCGCACGCGCGCCGCCTTCACTCAATCATTCCAGGAGACACTCCATGACTGCCCTTGCTGGCAAAGTCGCGATCGTCACCGGCGGCGCCACGCTGATCGGCGCCGCCGTCGCGCAGGACCTGAGCCGCGCCGGTGCGTGCGTCGCGATCCTCGATCTCGATGCGGAAAACGGCGCGCGCGTCGCCGACACGCTCGGCGAACGCGGGATGTTCATCGCGACTGACATCACCGACGACCGTGCGGTCGAACGCGCGGTGTCGGCCGTCGCCGAACGCTTCGGCGCGATCGACCTGCTGATCAACCTGGCGTGCAGCTACGTCGACAACGGTATCCAGGCGTCGCGCCGCGACTGGCTCGCGGCAATGGACGTCAACGTCGTGTCGGCCGCGATGCTGGTCAAGGCCGTGCATCCGTACCTGACGCGGCGCGGCGGCGGCGCGATCGTGAACTTCAGTTCGATCTCCGCGCAATGCGCGCAGACCGGCCGCTGGCTCTACCCGACCTCCAAGGCCGCGATGCGCCAGCTCACGCGCAGCATGGCGATGGATCTCGCCGCCGACCGGATTCGCGTCAACTCGGTGTCGCCGGGATGGACCTGGTCGCGCGTGATGGACGAGCTGACGCACGGCGACCGCGCGAAGACCGATCGCGTGGCCGCGCCGTTTCATCTGCTCGGCCGCGTCGGCGATCCGTCGGAAGTCGCGCAGGTCGTCACGTTCCTGTGCAGCGACGCGGCGAGCTTCGTGACGGGCGCCGACTACGCGGTGGACGGCGGCTATTCCGCGATGGGCCCCGAGCAGGCGGTGCCGGCGATTCCGCGGCTGGCCGAGTAACCGAAAGTCGTTTCTCCCGGTTCATAGTCCGTCTCACATAATTCGTTATACGAAGGATTTCATCATGAAACGCATCGCCATCGTCGGTGCCGGCCAATCCGGCCTGCAACTCGCCTTCATGCTGCTCGACCAGGGTTATCACGTCACGCTCGCGACCAACCGCGACGCGGAACAGATCCGTTCCGGCAAGGTCATGTCGAGCCAGTGCATGTTCCATACCGCGCTGCAGATCGAGCGCGATCTCGGCCTGAACACCTGGGAAGAAGCGTGCCCGTCCGTCGAAGGCATCGGCGTCGCGGTGCCGCACCCCGAGGGCGGCGGCCGCAAGGCGATCGACTGGTCGTCGCGGCTGACGCGCTACGCACAATCGGTCGACCAGCGCGTGAAGATGGCCGACTGGCTCGACGCGATCCGGCGCCGCGGTGCGGACGTGCGCATCTGCGACGTCGGCGTGCCGGAGCTCGAGGACCTCGCGCGCGGCCACGATCTCGTGCTGCTGGCGGCCGGCAAGGGCGAAATCGTGAACCTGCTGGGCCGCGACGACGCACGCAGCGCGTTCGAGCGTCCGCAACGCGCGCTGGCCCTCACCTACGTGAAGGGGATGATGCCGAGCCAGCCATACTCGCGCGTGCGCTTCAACCTGCTGCCCGGCATCGGCGAATACTTCGTGTTTCCCGCGCTGGCCACGACGGGCCCATGCGAAATCATGGTGTTCGAAGGGATCCCCGGCGGCCCGCTCGACTGCGGGGCCGACGTGAAGACGCCCGAGCAGCATCTCGACCGCAGCCTGTCGTTCCTGCAGCAGTACGTGCCGTGGGAATTCGAGCGCTGCCGCGACGTGGCGCTCACCGATCCGAACGGCACGCTGTCCGGGCGCTTCACGCCGACCGTGCGCAAGCCGTTCTTCCGCCTGCCGTCGGGCCGCACCGTGTTCGGCATGGCCGATGCGGTGGTCGTCAACGATCCGATCACCGGCCAGGGTTCGAACAATGCGGCGAAATGCGCGAAGGTGTATGGCGACGCGATCCTCGCGCGCGAAGCCGAACCGTTCGACGAACGCTGGATGCACGACACGTTCGAACGCTACTGGGCGTATGCGCAGCACGTCGTGCGCTGGACCAACTCGCTGCTCACGCCACCGCCGCCGCACATCCTCGAGCTGCTCGGCGCCGCCGGCCAGCTGCCGTCGCTCGCCTCGCAGATCGTCAACGGTTTCGACGACCCGCGCGAATTCTCGCCGTGGTGGTTCGAGCCGTCGGCCTGCGCGGCGCTGATCCGCGAACACGCCGCACGTTCGGAGTAAACGACATGGACACCACCGCTTCCTGCCATCCGGCCCTCGACCCGCAGCAATTGCGCGCCGCGTTCGGGCAGTTCCCGACCGGCGTGACCGTGATCACCACGCGTTCGCCCGACGGGCGCAAGGTCGGCCTTACCGCCAATTCGTTCTCGTCGCTGTCGCTCGACCCGCCGCTCGTGCTGTGGAGCCTGCGCAAGGTCGCGCCGAGCCGTCCGGATTTCGTCGCGGCCACACACTTCGCGATCAATATCCTCGCGCACGACCAGATCGAGCTGTCGCGCCGTTTCGCGACGCCGAGCGCCGACAAGTTCGACGGCGTGCCGCACGTGGACGCCGATGCGGGCGGCGTGCCCTGCCTCGACGGCGCGAGCGCGCGTTTCGTGTGCCGCCATGTCGGCCATTACGAAGGCGGCGATCACCTGCTGTTCATCGGCCAGATCGAGGAATTCGCTGCGTTCGGCCATGCGCCGCTCGTGTTCCATGCGGGCCAGTACCGCGCGATCGCGGCGCACCCCGAACTTTCTCGTTCCGTTTGATTAGTTATACAAATAAATATTCAGGAGGTGGTGATGATGAAATGCGGCTCTCGCCTGCTTGCGATCGCAGGCCTCGTATTCGCCGGCCTGACCGGACATGTGCCGGCGCATGCGACCGACCTGCCGTCGGTCAACCTGGGGATGACCAGCTTCCTCGACGGGATGCCGCCGGCCGGCTCCGGCTGGTACGGCACGCAGTATCTCGAGTACTACACGGCCGGACGCATCAACGACAACGCCGGCAACAAGGTCGGGCTGCCGAAGCAGGACATCGACCTGTTCGCGGGGCTGAGCCAGCTCGTCTACCAGTCGCCGCTGACGTTCGGCGGCATGCATCCGGGGCTCGACGTGATCCTGCCGTGGGTGGCGTCCGTGCATACGAACGACGGGATCGGCAACGTCGCGCTGAATTCGCGTGCCGGGTTCGGCGACCTGCTGGTCGGCCCGTTCATCCAGTTCGATCCGGTGATGGGCGCGCAGGGGCCGCGCTTTGCGCAGCGGGTGGAATTCCAGTTCATCGCGCCGACCGGCGCATACGACCCGGCGCGCGCGATCAATCCGGGCAGCCATTTCTGGTCGTTCGATCCGTACTGGGCCGCGACATTCTGGGTCACGCCGAAGTGGACCGTGTCGTGGCGCCTGCACTATCTGTGGAACGCGACCAATCACGAGCCGGCCACCGCGCTCGGGCCCGACGTGACGTCGACGCAGGCCGGCCAGGCCGTTCATGCGAACTTCGCGACCGAGTATGAAGTGCGGCCCGGGCTGCGGCTGGGGCTCAACGGCTACTGGCTGCGCCAGACCACCGACATGAAGGCGAACGGGCAGGACGTGTCCGGCACGCGGGAAGCCGTGCTGGCGATCGGGCCGGGTGCGATGTATAGCTTCTCGCCGCAGGATCACCTGATGTTCAACGCGTACTTCGAGGTCCATGCGCGCAATCGGCCGCAGGGTTCGCGGATGGTGCTGCGGTACGTGCATCACTTTCAGTGATGCGCCAACCCGGCCGGCATCGCCGGCCGATCTCGACTCGGAGCGCCAGCCCGACTGTTTCCCGCCGGGCGTGGACCTCGGTGACTCGAACACGAATACCGCACTGATCGGCCTGACCGAGACCGATCACGATTCCGCCACCCCCTACCCGATCCGCTCCATCAACATCCGCGCCGCGCGATCGGACATGACGACGATCAGCTTGACCGTCGCGCGCGTCGCGCCGACGAACAGCCGCCGCAGCGCGATCTCGTCGAAGTGCTCGAAATCGACTTCGGTCAGGATCACGCACGGCGCGCTTTGCCCCTTGAACCTGAACACCGAATCGAATCGCAGTTCGCCGTCCCGGTAAACCGGCGCGCCGTGCGCGTCGTATGCACCGGTAAAGCTGCGCAACGCATGCCTGCCGAGCCGGTCCAGCACGGTAAACATCGACTTCTCCCGGCCGTGAAAGCTCAGCAGCGCGATGTCGGACAGCGCGAAACCGGCAGCCAGCGCGGCGTCGATCGCCTGGCGTGTCGTCTGCGCGGCATTCGCACCCGCATAGGTCATGAGGTCCACCTCCGAGCCGTCGAACGGGCTGGCGGCTTCGAATCCCATCGGCGCGCCGGCGAGCGCGCCGACGAAGCGCACGATGTCCCGCGGGCTGCGATAGTTCGACATCGACCGCACCTCGACCCAGCCCGGCAGATCGACGCCGTCGCGCAGATAGAGGTTCTGCATCGGATCCTCGAGCCACCACAGCTTGCCGTCGTCACGCAGCAGCCGCTCGATCGGCACGACCCATTCCTGCAGGAAGTCCTGCCCTTCGTCGACGACGATCGTGTCGAAACGCTCGGCTTCGTCCGGCTGCCAGCCGGCGAGCGCCCGTTCGAGCCGCTCGAACACGCCGCCATCGGCAAAATCGATCGCTTCGCCACATCGCGCCGCGGCCTGCTGACAGAGCTTGTGATAGGTGAGCACGGTCGCATCGGGCGGTGCGATCCGGCGCAGATGATCGGCCAGCGGCCGGTTGAAACACAGATAGAGTGCCCGGCGCCCGGCCTTCGACGCGTCCTCGAGCACGCGCAGCGCGCGCTGCGTCTTGCCGGAGCCGGCCGTGCCGATCACCCGCAGCCGAAACGGCCGGCACGTGATCGCACGCGCCCACGTCGCGAGGCCGCCCGAGATCCGCGTCACGACGCGCGCCACCTCGTCGATCGTCGCGCCGACGTCGGGTGTCAGCGACAGTTCGTCGCTCAGAAACGCGTGAAGGCGATCGGCACAGGGCAGCTGCGGCTCATCGGCGGGAAGGATGGACTGGATGATCGACGGCAGCGCGTCACGGCGTTCCGCGTCGACGATCCGTGCCGGGTTCACGCCGGCGATTTCCGGCTGCTTCACGCGGTAGTCGGGGCAATACAACAACGCCTCGAGCCGATAGCGCTTCGTCCCGAACGCCGTCGTGAAGCGGCCATGCATTCCGGCAATCGTCCTCGCCAGCTGGGACGGCACGCTCTTGCGCGTCGTCCCGTACACCTTGGCCAGCCCGTCGGGCGTTTCCTCGAGCAAGCCGGATTTCTGCTCGATCACGAGCACGCGGCCGGACGGCCCGACGACGACGAAATCGGCTTCGCCAAAGATGGCGAAGCCCTTGTCGAGCTGGGTCCAGTGCACGCCGTGGTAGACGGTGTAGCTGTCCGGCAAGTCGCGCCGCAGCGTCTCGAGCGTCTCGATCTCGCGTCGAGCCGCGCCGCTGACGGCCAGCACGTCCCAGCCATTCGGAAAGACCTGTGCCATGCGCCGCCCGTCACCCGCCGTAGATCTGCGCGAGCGTGGCCGCTTCGGCCGCCAGCTCGGCACGCAGGCTCGCCGGCCCCAGCACCTCGACGTTCGGCCCGAACGACCGGAGCCACCAGCGCAGCCGCTGGCTCAGCATCGCGGTGCCCTGCACGAACAGCGCATCGTCGGTGCGGCGCGTCGTCTGGTCGAGCGACAGCGGCGCCTCGAGCAGATGGTCGCCGGCCTGGTTGACGAACTTGAGCGACAGCTTCACTTCATTGTCGACCATGAAGTCGAAGCGGCGCTGCTGCTTCACGTAGACCTCGAGCGAGAACGACGCCGGATAGACGAACGATTCGAGCATCGCGTCGGCGCGCGAGAGCCGGTCCATCCGGTACAGCGTCGGTTCCGGCTTGCCTTCGGTGGCCCCGACCATGTAGACCAGCCCGCCGACTTCGACGAGGCCGAGCGGCAGCACGACCTTCGGCGTCTCGTTGTCCGCGTTGTGGCGCGGCCGGTAGACGATCTGCAATTTGCGCTCCTCGAACAGCGCACGCGAGACCGCCGCGAAGATCTTGCGGTCGATGGACGGATAGTGCAGCGAGAAGCCGCCGCTCTCGACCGCGACCTTGCCGGTCCAGCGCGCGTACTTGCGCTCCGACTCGCTGACGGGCCGTTCGAGCCGCGCGTCGGCGATCCTGAACAGCGCGGAAATCGAATCGGCGACGAGCCCCGGAATTTGCCGGGACGAAAAGCGCCGCAACGTCTGCAACGCGAGCGCCTCGTCGAAGCTCATGATCGAGCCGGCCTTCGCCGCCATGCCGCTCGCACCGTCCTTGCGGCGCCACACCGATGCCGTGCCGCGCCGGTCGGTCTCGACGAGGCCGCGTGCCTCCAGTTCGGCAAGACGGCGGAGCACGGTCTTGATCGACGGAAGGTCCGGCACGATCTCCTGCATGCGCTCATACAGGACCGGCGTGCTGACGTAGTCGGCCTGCGCGCCGGCGTCGGGCAGCAGGCGCATGATGTCGCGATCGAGGTCTGGCATGGGGGACATCCGGCACGTGGCAAAAGGGAACGTCACGGGTTAACGACAACTGACCCGATTTCTTGAGCATGACGTTCGGTCGAATGAACGTCCGTCCCGGCGCCCGCTGTCGAACCGGCGCGTCGCGCGCCCCGTGCCGCATGGTCGGCAGACGCTGCAGCGCGGCCCCGCGCTCATCGATGCCGCTGTCCGATCAAACGATCGACCGATCAAACAACTTCGACAGCCGTTCGCCGTGCGTCGGCACGCACCTTGTCGACGTATCTGGAAAGCACGGCCGTCGACAGTACGCCGGCGGCAAACGCAATGGCAAATGCAGCAAGACTTTCGAGCGGTGACGGATAGCCGTTCATGTCGGATCCTTGAAAAACGTTGTGGAGGCATCGATCCGCCCGACCGGCCAGCCCATCGCGTTCACCCCCGTTCGATCGCGAGTGACGCGCGCGGGCGTCGCCGGTCGTGCATGCCGCCACCTTAACCGCGCGTCGGGACAAACGGTGTCCCGAGATCCGCACGACACGCCATTCGCGTCCGGACGCGAAACGGGACACATTTTGTCCCGACGAAGGCACACCATCGGCCTCCCTTCACTCGTGCCTGCACCCCATGACCCGACCCATCGATCACCCGAACCTCGACCCTGCATCGAAAGCGCACGCCCTGCCCGGCCGCCGGCGCGCACTTCGTGTGGCGTTGCGGTTGTGGGGAATCGACGAACGCGACGCGCAGACCTGGCTCGCCGGGCTGCGATCGCGACATCCGCAACTGGCCTGGAAGATCGCGCGTGACCGTGCGGCCGCCGGTGCCGACATCGTCGTGCATGTCGTCAAGCCGGCCACGCGTCAGTCCGACGGATTCTGCTGGAACTGCACCGGCGCGAACGGCGCACTGACCCGGCCGCTCGATCGCACGCGCACCGAGATCGCCTTGTTCGCCGGCGACGCGCGTGCGTTGCCGCACCGCCGTGCGGGCCTCTGGGCCGTCGCCGGCACGCTCGACACCCGCACGGCGCTGGACGCCGTCGCGCGTTCGCTGCAGGCGTCGGCCGCATACGGACCCGACGGACGGATCACCGTGCGGCAGGACCTGCTTGCATGGATCGCGACGCGCCTCGACGCAATGGACGCGCCGCTCGACGCGAACTGATCGGCGGATGCCGGATCGCCGTTCCGGCACCGGCGCGCCCGACATGCCGACGCGATGTCGCAGGCGGCGGACCGCCGCGAACGGCGCGATCACGACGATGCCGCAGATGACGCAGCCCTTTTTTGCACTCTGGACAGCGGATGTCCGAACCGGCATCGACAATCTTCACTCGACCACGACAGGACACGCTTCTTGATGCCATTCATCCCGGACGCTCGACGCTCGACGTGCATTGCTTGCAACCGCCAACACAATCACGCCGGAGAGGGTGAATCGGTCCGATGCAACACCTCGATGTCACGTCACGCGCCGGATGACGGTGCCGCGCACCCTGGCGCCCGGATGGAATCCGCGGCGATCCGGATTCCGTTGAACGAGTGGCCGATGTCCGAAAAAATGCGCGATGTCGCCGAATGGCTCGCGGCCAACTTCGCGGCCCCCGTCCGGATGGGACAGGCTGCCGCCCGCGTCGCGATGAGCGAGCGTTCGCTGCTGCGCCACTTCACGCGCGAAATCGGCGTGACGCCCAGCGATTATCTGACGCAGGTTCGACTCGCCCGCGCGTGCACGATGCTGGAACGCACCGCGCTGCCGGTCGATTCGATCGCCCGGCGCTGCGGGCTCGGCAGCGGCGACTATCTCGCACACCTGTTTCGGCGTCACTTCGACAGGACGCCGACCGAACATCGCCGGGCACATGCGCGTGTCGGCATCCACGCGGGATGTCGACACGATGCATGTGACGTGCATGGCCAGTTGCCGCCTACTGCCCGAGCGCGGTGAAGGTCGGCAGCAGCACGCGATACACGTGAATCATCGCCGGCCCGAGCAGCACGCACATCAGCGCCGGGAAGATGCAGAAGATCAGCGGGAACAGCAGCTTCAGCGCGATCTTCGCGGCCCGCTCCTCGGCGCGCATCCGGCGCCGCGTGCGCAGCATGTCCGACAGCACGCGCAGCGATTCGGCGATGCTGGTCCCGAAGCGATCGGCCTGGATCAGCATCGCGCAGAACGATTCGATATCCTCGACGCCGGTTCGCAGCGCCAGATTGCGCAGCGCGGTTTCCTTCGTGAACCCGGAACGCATCTCGAGCAGCAGCAGATCGAGCTCGCCCGCGACCACTTCGCTGCGAAAGCGCAGCTCCTCGCTCACCTTCATCAGCCCCGCGTCGAGCCCGAGCCCAGCCTCGACGCAGACCGTCAGCAGGTCGAGCGCATCCGGAAATTCCTCGAAGATCAGCCGCTGACGCGTCGCGATCCGCCGCGACAGGATCACGTTCGGCACATAGTAGCCGATCCCGGCGAGTGCGACGAGGATGAACGACAGCAGCATGCGCTGATCGGCGAGCCGGGTCGTCGCGAGCGACAGCAGCGCCGCGCCCGGCAGCGCCAGCGCGAGCACCGTCTTCGCCGCGTAGTAGAGCGCACCCGCGTTCGGATCGCGCCAGCCGGCATTCATCATGCGGATCCGCAGCGGCGAATTCTCCCAGCCCTCCTGCGGCAAGGACAGCCGGGAGATCGGTTGCGACAGCTCGACCAGCTTCGCCATCCAGCGCGACGGCTGGCCGCCGTCGTCCGCGCCGGCGCCGATGCCCACGGTTGAGCCGCTCGCCTGCTGAATCCGGCGTTCCATGCCGCGCGGCGCAAACAGCAGCATCGCAACGAGCACGCCGCCGACGACGAAGACGAACAAGCCGGCCAGCATCACGACATGTACTACGTTAAGGTTTTGCATGACAGCCTCGAATCGGTTCGTGAAGATCGAGACACGCGTCAGACGCGAATCCGGATGATGCGGCGAATCCACAACATGCCGAATGCCATCGACGTCAGCATCGCGCCGACCATCTTGATGCCGGCCGGATCCTGCCAGAGCACCGACAGAAACTCCCGGTTCAGCACGGCCATCATGGCCGCCGTGCCGAACGGCAGCAGGCCGAGGATCCAGGCCGACAGCCGCCCTTCCGCCGACAGCACGCGCACCTTGTCGAACAGCTTGAAGCGTTCGCGCACCAGCGCCGAGATGCTGTCGAGCAGTTCGGCCAGGTTGCCGCCGGTCTCACGCTGGATCAGCACCGCGATCACGAAGTACCGCAGATCATCGACGGGCACGCGCGTCGCGAGGTTCACCAGCGCATCGTGCAGCGACACGCCGTAGTTGATTTCGTCGAACGTGATCCGGAATTCACCGCCCATCGGATCGGGAAACTCCTCGCCGACCATCCCGATCGCGCTCGTGAACGAGTGGCCGGAGCGCAGCGCCCGCGCGATCATGTCGCAGATGTCGGGCAGTTGCCGCTCCAGCTTCAGCATCCGCCGGTTGCGATGGCGCGCCACGCGCAATCCCGGCAGGCACGCGGTCAGCAGCGCAATCGGCGCCACGACGAACAGCGGCAGCGGCGTGAAGCTCAGGATGAGCGCCGTGGCCACCGGAAACGCGACGCTGAGCACCACCAGCTTCGCGACCGTCCAGTCGCGCCCCGATTGCTGCAGCAGCAGGTCCAGCGACTGCACGCGCGGCAGGCGCATCAACAGCCGGTCGAACGGTTTCGACTCGTCGAGCATCCGCTTCTTGAGAATCGACAGTCGCTCCTGCTGCACGTTGCCGCCGGCCGACATCGCGCGCAGGCGCGACTCGATCCGGCGTGCCGCGGCGCCGTGGCGCGCGTTCCACCATTGATAGACGCCCTCGATCGCGAGCACGACCGCGACGAAGGTGAGAATCACAAAACCGTAAAAGATCGAGTCCATGAGCCCTCCCCGGGATCAGACGCCGCGCGTCGTCACTTCGTCTCGTAGCGCTGCGCCGGGTCGTACAGCGAATCCGGCAGGTTGATGCCGAACGCTTGCAGCCTCTCGGCGAACTTCGGCCGCACGCCGGTCGCGCAGAAGTGTCCGCGCACGGTGCCGTCGCGATCCATGCCGGTTCGCTTGAAGGTGAAGATCTCCTGCATGTTGATGATGTCGCCTTCCATCCCGGTCAGCTCCTGGATACTGACGATCTTGCGCTTGCCGTCGGTGAGCCGCGTGGCCTGCACGACCACCGAGATCGCCGACGCGATCTGCTGGCGCATCGTCTTCGGCGGCAGCGTCAGGCCGCCGACGCTGATCATGTTCTCGAGTCGCGTGAGCGCATCGCGCGGCGTGTTCGCGTGGATCGTCGCGAGCGAGCCTTCGTGGCCAGTGTTCATCGCGTTGAGCATGTCGAGCGCTTCCGCGCCGCGCACTTCGCCGAGGATGATCCGGTCCGGCCGCATCCGCAGCGCGTTGCGCACGAGCGTGCGCTGCGTGATCTCGCCCTTGCCCTCGATGTTCGGCGGGCGCGTCTCGAGCCGCAGCACGTGCGGCTGCTGCAGTTGCAGCTCGGCGGCATCCTCGATCGTCACGATCCGCTCCGAGCGCGGAATGAAGCCCGACAGGATGTTGAGCAGCGTCGTCTTGCCGCTGCCCGTACCGCCCGACACCAGCACGTTCACCTTCGCCTGGGCCAGCGAATCGAGCAGTTCCGCCATCGGCGGCGTGAGGCTCTGGTAATTGACGAGGTCGTCCATCTTCAGCGGGTTCACCGCGAAGCGCCGGATCGACATCAGCGGCCCGTCGATCGCCGACGGCGGGATGATCGCGTTCACGCGCGAGCCGTCCGGCAGCCGCGCATCGACCATCGGCGTCGATTCGTCGATGCGGCGCCCGACGCGCGACACGATCTTCTCGATCACCTTCATCAGGTGCGCGTCGTCGTAGAACGTCACATCGGTCAGTTCGAGCTGGCCGCTACGCTCGACATACACCTGCCGATAGGTATTCACGAGGATGTCGGAAATGCCGGGGTCGCGCAGCAGCGCCTCCAGCGGACCGAAGCCGAACATCTCGTCGTACACGTCGACCGCGAGCTGACGCCGTTCGATGTCGTTTGCGGGCGTGCGCTCCTCGTCGAGAATGCGCGAGATCAACGCCGAGATTTCCTGCCGGACCTGTTCCTGCGGCAGGCGTGACAGACGCTCCAGCTCGACGCGTTCGAGCACCGCCAGGTGAATTTCACGGCGCAGCTTCTGGTATGCGTTGCGTACCGACGAATGCGTCGCACCTGCCGGTTCGGTGCTCGCCGCCTGCGGCTGCGTCCGGTACAAGGACATCTGTTCGCGCAATGACATGATGGTTTCCCCGAAAGATTCACATGGACTTGAGCTTCGGCGTGGCCTTGCGGCCGAACAGCCGGGACATCAACGGTTCGCTGCTGGACGCGTCGTGCTTGGTGCGCACGTCCCCTTCGACGATCTGCTTCGCACAGGCCTGCAACGCACGCGTCACCGCGGCGCCGCGTGCGACGCGCGAGGCCGGATGACCCTGGTCGAGCGCTTCGCGCACGGTGTCCGCATCGTCGGGTATCGTGGTGCTGGCGTGCAGGCCGAGCACTTCCTCGAGCGCGGCGCGGGACCGTTCGCTCGCGCGCGTCATCCGGTTCACCACCAGCCGCAACTGGTCGGTCGGGTAGCCGAGCGACACGAGAATCTCCAGCAGCCGGCGGCCCGCGCGCACGTGCGGCATCGCGGGCTGCAGCACGAGCTGGATCTGGTCGCTGCGATCCAGCGCGACCATCGACAGCGGATTGATGCTGACGCCGATGTCGAAGATCACGAAGTCGTAGCGCGGCGCCGCGACGCCGAGGATCCATTCGAGCGCGTCCTCGCGAATCTCGGCGGCCTTGACCGGGTCGCCCGCGCCCGCGAGCACGTGGAACGTCGACGTGACATGCGCGACGCTCGCGTCGAGAAACGCGCCGTCGAGCCGTTCGATCTGCGTGCACAGCTGCGGCAGCGTCGACGGCGGCGTCTCGTCGCTGACGAGGAACGCGGCATCCGCGAACTGCTGGTTCAGATCGACCAGCAGCACACGGCGCTTGTAGCCTTCGGCGATCTCGTACGCAACGTTGCTCGCGGCGAAGCTCGTGCCCGCGCCACCCTTGCACGACATGAACGACACGAAGCGCGTATCGTCGCCGTCGCGCCGGGTGCTTTGCGCGGCGGCGCGTTCGAGCGCACGGGCGAGCGCCGCGGGATCGATCGGCCACTGCAGCACGTCGCGCGCGCCGGCGCGCATCGCGTCCAGCAGCACGTTCGGCGCCGCATCGGCCGTCACCAGGATGCCGGTCAGGCCCGGGTGCAGCCGGCAGATCCGCTCGATCGCCGCCAGCTCGGCTGCATCGGTCGTCGCGCTGTCGATCAGCAGGATATCGAATGAATCGAGCCCGTCGGTGCGATGCTCGATCTGGGACGGCCGTCCATGCGCGCGCGTCACGCGATAGTGTCCGCTGTCCGTGACCAGGCGCGCGATCTGCGTGAGCCGGGCGGTATCGTCTGCAGCTACGAGGATATTGATCATGACTGTGCCTCGTCGGTTCGATTATTGACAGGCGCTGCCGCCCGTCGATGAATTCAGGCTTTCCCGCGACAGCGTCGTGGTGAACGGCGGCATCGTGATCGAGACGTTCGCGATCGGAATCATCGTCCTGACCGTCACGTTGGTGATGCTGACCGTCACGAACGAGCAGGAGCTCACGTCGCAGCCCGACGGCGTGTAGCTCACCGACACGTTCGAGTTCGCCAGGAGCGGCATCAGCGACTTCACCCGCTTCACGACGCCGGCGGCGTTCACGTCGCAGACGATCGCCGTGCGTGCGCCCAGCCGGAGGGCCTCGGTCGCGGTGTTCCAGTAAAACAGCACGCGCCCGAATTCGAAGATGCCGATCAGCAGCATGATCAGGATCGATGCGATCAGCGCGAACTCGACGATCGTCGCGCCACGTTGGACGCGGCGGCGCGACAGCGGAAAGGGGCGCGCGTTCATGACACTTGCCTCATCACGGTGACGATGTTGCCGAAGGTGATCGACGACAACCCCGGATAGGCCGGAATCGGCTGGTACTGGTAGCCCTTCACCTTCACCTCGACGACGTTGATGCTGCCGGTCGCCGTGCCGCTTGCCGCATTGTTGGTCGAGTCGTACGTCGGCAGATTCGCGAACTGCGGCGGGTCGGACGCGTCGGCGCAATCGGGCGAATGCGCGGCGTCGCAGACGACCACCATCGACGTCGTGAGCCCCGGCACCAGCTCGGTGCCGGCGGAGCCGCAGGTCGTGTTGCCGTAGACGACGAGGCACTGCGCCGCCGCGAGCGGATACGCGCTGTCGGTCGGCAGATAGACCGACAGGTAGCGCGCCGCGTCGCGCGTCGCCTTGGTGAGGATCTCGTACTGGTAGATCGCGCGGCCGAACTCGGCCACGCCGGTCGCGAGCACGATCATCGGCATCAGCACGAGCGCGAATTCGACCGCGGCGACACCGCGCATGCGTGACCGGCGAATCGGGAGCCTTTTCATGATCGCGTCTCCTCTATTGAACGAGCATCGGCACCTTGATGCCGGCCGAGCTGCCGCTGCCCGGCAAGCCGTGCGTCGCGCAGGGCGTCGTGCCGGAGGCCGTCGAGCCGAGGTATTCGAGATGTGCCACCACCCCGCCGCTACCCGGGCTGAACGGCAGCGGATCGAGCATCAGCACGCAGTCCCACTGCGTGACGTGCAGCTTGGCGCTTGCCCCGTTCAGCGTCGAGCAGTCGCCCTCGGGGGCAAGCGCGACCCGGCGGTCGCCGCCGAACGTCTGGTAGTTGCTGGCCGTGGCGGTCCCGTTGGTCGAGATGCCGCTGCCGGCGGGCGGTGCACCGTCGCCCTGGTAGGCCTTGAAGCTCGCGCGATCGAGCACGAACTGCGTGTATGCGTCGCCGACGATGCCCGCGGTTCCTGGCGGCCCGTAGTTGGGACCGACGTATGCGTAGCCGGTGAAGTCCGGCTGGCCGCTCGAGCCGTTGGCGCCATTCGTGTAGATGCCGAAGCGGGTATTCCAGGCACGCAGCGACGCCGACTTCAGACCGGTCGACCCGAGGTCGGGCGGCGACGTGATGTTGCAGGAATTGCCGGACAGTTCGCTGGCGATGGTCGGCTCGTTCGTCGAGCCGTCGAGCGCCGCCCAGCCGAAGTTGCCGGGCCCGTAGGTCGACGACGAGCCGGACGGCGACGAGATCCAGTCGCCGACCTTGTACGGCGCGGCGGCCGCCGCCCGGCACACGAACACCGGGATCGCGCAGGTGGTCTGCCCGGCGCCGACCGTCGCGATCGCGCTCGCCCCGACCTGCGCCGCGTTCGCGACCTGCACGCCCGGGATCGTGTTGAGTACCTCGATGAACCAGTGCGCGATGTTGCTCAACCGCGCCGTGCACTTCACGTACTTGATGTTCGCCGGCGTGGCGACCGCCGTCTTCGTCAGGAACGGATTGGTCAGCGAATCGCTGAACGTGACGTTCGAATCCGTCTGCATCTGTACCGCGTTCTTCTGAAAGAACGCGAAGTTCGAGTGGCCGGCGGCGATGCCGTCCGCTTCCGCGACCTGCAGGCTGATGGCCGACGTCAGGTCACGCGCGGCGGACAGCGCGCACGCATCGGCGCTGTTCTGCAGTTCGCTGCGCGTGACGTACAGCTTGCCGAGGTCCAGCGCGAGACCGACGAACCCGATCATCACCGCCAGTGCGAGACCGACGATGATCGCGACGGCACCTCGCTGGCGATGCAGACCGCGACGCGTGAGTTTCGGTTGACGAGCTGCGCTGGACATGGCGTTCTCCCTGAGCTTGCCTGTGTTATTGCGCCGACTTGCCGATCCCGATCACGAAGGCATTGGCTTTCGGCTCGGGCTGCTTGAACGACTTGTCGTAGCTGTCGAGCGCGGACGCGGCGGCGCTGCCGTCGACCCCCGGGCGCGATGCCGCGTGTTCGGCGGCATGCGGATCGATGATCTGGGCTTGCGTGACGGCGCGGACCGAGTCGCCGAAGCGGCTGTCCCACACCGGGGTCGACGACATGCAGCCGGCGAGCGCGAACGCGAGCGGGACGGCGAGCGCCGCGCGGCGTGCGAATACGAGGTAGGCGGATTTCATGAGCTTCCCCTTGGATGGCTTCAACGATCGGTGGACGCGGGTTCCGCATTCGCCCGCGCGATCTGCGCATGGGCGGCGGCCGGCAAGCTGTGCTTCGAACGCGGCTCGGGTTTGGCCGGCGTGGCGGAGCCAGCGGCCGCGAGACGCGCGGCAGCCGCTTCGATGCGCGCGATCCGCGCCGCACTGGCCGCATCGGCCTGCGGCTGCGGCTGCTGTTGCGGCTGCGGCTGGGCGGCAGGCGCCGGCTCGACGCTCACCGCTCCTGCCGCGTCGGCCGCCGCGGCCTTCTCCGGCTGTGCCGGCACCGGCGCCGGTGCATCGGCAGGCTGCGGCGCACGCGGTGCGGGCAGTGCGGCGGCCGGTACGGCCGGCGCAGCCGATTGCGGTGCGGGAGCAGGTGCCGGCGCCTGCGGTGCATCCATCGCGCCGCTCGCCGGTTGCGCGCCCGCCTTGCGGACACCCTTGCGGCCTTCCATGTTGCCGGTCGCATACACGTCGATTTCGTGCGGCTTCGAGAAGCTGTCGGTCGGCAGCGGCACGTCGGCGGTCTGCAGCGGCCTCACCAGGTGCGGCGTGATCACGAAGATCAGCTCGGTGCGGTCCTGCTGGAACGACGTGCTGCGGAACAGCGCGCCGAGCACCGGCACCTCGCCGACCCCGGGGATCGCCTTCAGCGCGCCGCTCGCGTTGTCCTTGATCAGCCCGCCGATCGCGAACGATTCGCCGTCGCTCATCTGGACCGTCGTGGACGCGCGCCGCGTCGTGATCAGCGGCAGGATCGACGTGCCGCCGATGTTGGATGCGCTCAGCGTGACGCCCGTCTGCGACAGTTCCGACACTTCCGGCGCGACCTTCAGGCTGATCCGGCCGTTCCCGAGCACCGTCGGCGTGAACTTCAGCGCGACGCCGAACTCCTCTTCCTGCAGCGTGATCGACGAGACGCCGTTGCTGCCGCTCTGCGGGATCGGGATGAAGATCTTGCCGCCGGCGAGGAACGTCGCCTCCTGCCCGCTGATCGTCACGAGATTCGGCTCCGCGAGGATCTTGACCAGGTTGTCGGTGTTCTGCACATCGGCCGCGATGCTGAATGGCTTGTTGTTCGCCTTGTTGAACACCGCGCCGCTTGCGACGCCCGCGAGCAGGTTGCTGACGAGCGCGCCGCTCCACGAGCCGAAGCCGCCCTGGATGTTGAACGCGCTGCCCATCTGGTTGATCAGCGTCTTCGACACTTCGGCGACCTTCACCTCGAGCATCACCTGCTGCGGCGACGTGACGGCCAGCATGTTCAGCACGCCGCCGCCCTTGCCGCCGCCTTCACTGGCGCTATCGCTGTACGCACGGGCGATCTGCACGGCCTGCTGCGCGGCCTGCGAGTTCGACACGTTGCCTGCCAGCACGATCGTGCCGGCGGCGGTCGACACGTGAATGTCGCGCTCGTTCGGCATCAGCTGCATCAGCGACGCCTGCAGGCCGCCGGCGTCGGCGCCGACCGCCACGTCGATCACGCGGCATGCGCCGCTTTTGCCCTGCACGATCATGTTGGTCGTGCCGACCGTCAGCCCGAGGATGTACAGCGTCTGCGGCGACACCATCGTCGCCTGCGCGACGGCCGGGTTGCCGATGGTCCGGTTGCGGACGGGCTCCGGCATCGGCACCAGCAGCGACTTGCCGAGCGGCACGCTGACGCTGGTCGACTCGCGTATCGCGCCCACGCAGTTCGGCCCGCGCAGCGGCCCTGCCGACGCGGCAGGCGCGGCGGCCACCGCCGGCGCCATGCTGATCGTCATCTGCATCGGCCCCTTGGCGACGGCAGCCGGCGCGGCGGCACCGCCCTTCATCAGCGCGGCCGATTCGGCGCCTTCCTGGGCCAGTGCGCTGTACACGGTCAGCGTTCCGATACAGAGGATCGCGACCATTATCGCGCCCCGTGCGATGCGCGCGCGCACCGGGCGGGTACCTGAATGTTGCGGATTGATCTTCATTTCGTCTGATCCCCCGAGTGACCGGCGAGATGCCGGTTGTCGACTTTCAAGGCCGCCGTGCCCTGACGGCGGCCGATCTGATTAATCTGTTTATCTGGATGTGTGTTCTACGGTTTCAGAAACATTCGACGCTGCCCCGCACCCCGGTCAGCACGCCGACGCAATCGCGGCGCGCTTCCGGTGCCGCGTGCGACGCGACGTGCACGCGCACGGTCTTCACGCGTACGGGTGCGGGTGCCGGCGCGTCCGGTACCGGCGCCTTGCCGAGCAGCGTGAGCTTGGTCGCGCCGTCGGTGGTCAGCGTCTTCTGGTCGACCTGGTTGCGCAGCACGAGCGACAGCGTGCCGACGCTGCGCGCGAGGTCGAGGCGTTCGGCCTGGTCGGGCGTGACTTCGAGCGTCACCGCGTTGACGACCTTCGGTGCGGTGTCGTCGCGGCTGACCTGCTGCGCGACAGCCAGCACGAGGATGTGCTCGAGCACGATCTTGGAGATGCTCTGTCCGTCGGTCTTGCCCTGCTGTTCCTGCGTGTTGACGATCACGTCGACGTAGTTGCCCGGCAGCGCGAAGCCCGCGACGCCGACCACGTCGTTCACGCGCACGGTGATCGCGCGGCTGCCGTCGGCGATCACCGCGGACAGCCCGCCCTTCGTGCCGACCGGCGCGAGCTTCGACTCGATCACCGGCTCGCCGCGGGCGAGGCTCGTGCGCACGACGCGCCCTTCGAGCTCCTTCGTGTCGGTGAACGCGCCGGTCGGCACGCTGCCCGACGGCCAGCTCACCATGCGGATCTGGTTCGGCCCCAGCGGCTCGCCCAGGTTCAGGTCGGTGGTCGCCACCGCGACCGTCGTGACCGAGCTGCTGGAGGTATTCATCAACCAGCGGGACGCGAACACGACCGCGGCAAGCCCCGCGACCATCGCGACGATCAGCATCATGACTGCGCGACTGTTTTTCATGGCAATGCTCCTCGACGAATCGTGAAAGAAACGGCTCAACCGGTTACGTGCGTGCGCTCGCCGTGCTCGGCCGGCGGCGGATACACACCGTCGCGCTCGGGCGCCGAGCCGAAATAGCTGGCCCATGCGTCGTGCAGCGCGTCGTGCGTCACTTCGGGCGGATCGCCGCGATACCGCGCGCCGGCGGCGACGAGGCGCAGCAGATCCATCGGGAAGCATGCGAGGTATGCCTTGCCGGTCGGCAAATGCAGCCGGTGCAGCAGATAGTCGAATGCGTCCTGCGTCGACACCAGGCCGAGCGACGCGCATGCGGCGTCGAACACCGCGCGGTAGCGGTCGATCGACAGCGCGCCGACGTGAAGCTTGGAGCCGAGCCGGCGCAGGAACGCGTCGTCGGCGAATTGCTCCGGCGCCAGGTTGCTCGAGAACACCGGCCAGACGTCGAACGGCAGCACGAAGCGATTGCCGGAATCGAGCGTCAGGAAATCGACGCCGCGATCGAGCGGCCGCAGCCAGCGGTTGAGCAGGTCGCGCGGCGCGACGCGCTGGCGGCCCAGATCGTCGATGATGTACATGCCCATGTTCGCCTTCATGTGCGGCGGGGCCTGGTAGAAGCCGGCGGCTTCGTCACGGCGCAGGTCGAGCTCGTCGAGCGTCAGCTCGCCGCCGGACATCACGACCGGCCGCTCGCAGAGACGCCAGCGGCGATCGATCGATTGGCCGTCCGTTTGCGACGCCGCGTCGACATGCACGAGCGGGTCGTAGATCTGGATCACTTCGCCGGCCGCGTAGATCGCATACGGTATCGGCACGTGGCCGCCCATCAGCGCGCCGAGCCGTTCCGCGAGGAAGGTCTTGCCGCTGCCGGCCGGGCCGTAGATCAGCAGCGGACGGCCGGAGTTCAGCGCGGCCGCCGCCGAATCGAGGATCGCCGTGTCCATGACGACGCCGTCGAACACCGCCCACACGTCGTTCTGGGCCACGCGCAACTTGCGCACCGAATGGGTGGACAAGCAGTCGAGATACGCGTCGAGCGTCACCGGCGCGGGCCCGCTGTAACTGCTGCGCGCACGCTCTTCGAGCGCGGCCACGCGGCCCGCGTCGGTCAGGCGGAACGTCACGTCGAGGTCCGTCTTGCCGCGATGGGTCAGTTCGACCAGATGCTCGCGCACCAGGAACGCGAAGATGTCGTCGAGTACCGCGAGCGGCAGGCAGTGGCGCTCGATCAGGTCGCCGTAGGACGGGCGGCCGAGCACCAGTGTCGACTTCAGCACGAGCCCTGCGACGAACGCCTGGCTCAGTCCGGTTTCCTCGAGCGAGCGCGGCGCCGCCGGCAGTTGGGCGCCCGGCTTCGCGTGCGCCTCCCGCGTCGGCGACGGAAGCGGCAGGTGTGCAACCTGCGCTTCGCGTCTCGGTTCGGTGGGGATCGTGTTCATGTTCGGTCCATCCTCGTTGCAGGTCGGCGCGCTACGCGCACGATACGAACAGCATGCCCAGCGTGCCAGCGGCGATCGCGACGCCATACGGCAACGCACCGACCGACGCGAACGCCACGGGGCCGTCGGTTGCCCCTGCACGCGCGCCGGACGAGCGACGCGCAATCAGCGCGACGACATTCGCCCACATCTGGTGCGTGCGTCCGCGCAGCAGCGCGAAACCGATCGCGCCGATTCCGCCGGCCAGGAAGGCGGCCAGCACGATATAGAAAGTCATCTGTGCGCCGACCCACGCGCCGATCGCGAGCATCAGCTTCACGTCGCCCGCAGCCATCCCGCGCAGCAGATAGAACGGCAGCAGCAGGCCGAAGCCGGTCGCGGCACCGGCAAGCCATGCGAGTGCGCCGGCCTGGACGCCGTGCAGCGCGCACTGGGCAATCAGCGCGCCGCCGAGCCCGACCAGGACGAGCCGGTTCGGGATGCGTCGGCTCGTGATGTCCGTGCTGGCCGCGACGACGACGAGCAGCGTCACGCACAACGGAACCGGAAAAGGCAGCGCGGCAGGCAACATGGCGAACCTCGATTGAACGTAGTGCCCGGGATCACTGACCCAGTGCGGTATTGACCACATCGGTCACGACCGACGCGATCATGTTGTACGCGTCGTCAAGCGAGCCGCCCAGCGTCATCACGCTTGCCAGGACGAGTGTGGCAAACAGCGCCGCGATCAACGCATACTCGATCGACGTCACGCCCTGCTCGTCGCCGATCCATCGCAATACCGATACCGCGCGTTCCCTGGCCCGCATGGCAGCCTCCGATTCGGTCGATCAAGGAGCGGGGGCGGCTCGAGCGCTGCACCGGCCGAGCCATCCGCCGTTCGTTCCATCCGACATCCGTGGGTGTTGCGTCCGGCCCTGCACGCGCGACGGATTGGCGACGAACGGGCCGGACCCACCGTTCGCCGCCCCGTCATTCAGAGCGCTGCCCCGAGGTCGTCTGCAATCAAGTTGAAGACGTCGTTGAGGTCTTTGCCGACCAACGTCAGTGCTGCAACGAGGGTGACTGCAATCAGCGCGGCGATCAGGCCGTATTCGATGGCCGTCACGCCTTGCTCGTCTTGAACGAAACCGCGGACCTTCTGAATGAACGTGGACATGGCTATTCTCCTTTCGCACTACTATGGGATTCCCTTTGTCGGGGATCGACGCAGGGAGCGGGTACTACCGGCACAACAAACGAATTCGGATGAGACGCTCAGCGACGCACACGGCAAGGTACGAGCCTCGCTTGTTGAACGAACGTCGGTGAGCTGATGCGTGCGATATGCATGCGCGCTGCGATCAGGCGAATGGCACGATCGAGCAGAACGGTGAAACGACCGCTCCGGGCATGAATACGGATTGAACGGATGACGCCAACGCGTCGATCGTGTTGCGGGTCTTCTGCACGGCGTGCAAGCCGCGGTGTGCTTTGGTCTTTCATTTTTATTCCCCAATGCTGTCATGTGATTCTTGTCGCGCGGACAATGCCGTCGCCTATTCGCTCGGTCGACGTTTTCTGGCGGCTTTCAAGGCCTGGGCGGCGTATTTCCCCGACGCGCCATGGATCCGTTGCTTTCCGCAGGTGATTGAGCCCGGTTTTGTCAGTCTGTTGCGTCAACCGGTCTTTCATCACGTCGTCGACTGTCGTGCGGACCATCTCGCAAAGAGCAGGCCAGCCTTGAAGAAATCCAGGCGCAGCAAGGGTTCCGGCGATTCGCCCGGATGCCCGGTCCCGGCGCGATGCCCGAAATGTTTCAAGTTTGATATACGCGCGCCGGCCCGCCCGGACGGCCAGCCGGGCGCGGCCGCGCTGCGCAAGGGCTCCAAAAAATTTTGTCGGGACTTTCCCGAATCCGCGAAGTCGTGTATCCGACGCCCATTCCGGACGGTGCCGGTCCGGCCAAAAACCCGGAATGTTTCAACCGAGAAACATCCGTTGCACCGCCCCGGTTTTTTCAGACGCGAAAACCCGGTTTTCAGCCTGATTGCCGCCGATTCGATATCGCTCGATCCAGCCGGTGGTTTGCGTCACGCGATTTTTTCTCCAACAATGCATTCACCGGACAGCGCCGTTGAATGCGATTCGAGCCGGATACACGACAACACAAAAAAGGCTGCGGAACACCAGGCAGCCTTCACTGCAGACGGGGCATCATGTACACGGCCAATCGTGGAGTGCGCTATCGCGCCAAACGCTGTGCTCAATGGCTGACAGCAGACCGAATCGTTCCGTACAGCTGCATCATGCTGCTGCTGTCCGCGGCTTTTCTGGTCACCTGGGCCGTCGTAACGGATGCCTTCACATCGCAGGCGACCGCCCGGCCGGGCGTCGACTTCTCCGTCTTCTGGACCGCATCGCAGCTCGTGCTGCAAGGCCATGCCGCAGCAACCTACGATCCGGTCTTCTTCTCCCATGCCGAGGTAGCGCGATTTGGTGCCTATATGGGTCACCAGTCGCTGCCCTGGCTCTATCCGCCGACGATGCTCCTGTTCGTCGCGCCGATTGCCCTCGTGCCTTTCCTGCCCGCGTTCTTCCTCTTTTTTGCGGGCAGTCTTTTATGCTATGCGTATGCCGTCCTGCGACTGTCGGGACTGCGTGCGCACCTGCCCGTTCCGCGCGCCGCCGCGCTGGTCGTGCTCGCCTACTCGGGCGTATTCTGGTCCATCCTGTATGGGCAGAACAGCGTCCTCACCGCCGGCATCGCCGCACTCGCACTGCATTGCCTCGGCCGACGCCCGATCGTCGCCGGCGTGCTGATCGGGCTGCTCGCGATCAAGCCACAGATGGCGATGGTGTTTCCGTTCGTGCTGATCGCGACGCGCGCATGGCGCACCTTCGCGGCGGCGGCGGTCGCAACCACGCTGTTCGCGGCGGCCGGCATTGCGTTGACCGGCACCGAATCCCTGACCGGCCTGGCGCATGCGATGTCGATCGTGCGCGGCATGCATTTCACCCTGCCTGCCTACTGGTTCGTTTCGCCGTCGCCGTTCGCGGCACTGCGGCTCGCGGGTGCATCGATTCCGGTCGCGCTCGCCGCGCAAGCGGCCGTGGGCCTGCTCGCCCTCGCGGCCGCTGTCCAGGTCTGGCGTCGCACGGCCGACATGCGCCTGCGCGCCGCGGCACTGGCGGTCGCCACGCTGTTGACGACACCCTATCTGTGGCATTACGAACTGGCCTGGCTCGGCATCGCGATCTTCTGCGTGATCGCCCACGGGCTCGACGAAGGCTGGCTGCCGGGCGACCAGATCGTGATCGTGCTCGCGTGGCTGCTGCCGGTATTCGAGGTATTCAACCGGATCTCGAAGCTGCCGCAGATCGGCCCGGTCGTGCTGCTCGCCGTCCTGTTCGTCGTCGTGCGTCGCGCCAACCTTGCACCTCGGAGCGCACCATGAAATCGCCGCTCCCCCTCATGCACGCGGATTCGGCAATGGACGCCCATCCGGAGCTGCCGATCGCCGGCCCGCGCCGTTTCCCGCATTGGCTCAATCGTGATCGGGTGCGCCTCTATGCGGCAGCGGTATTGTTTGCCGAACTGCTGTTCATGTTCGTGTATCTCGCGCGCGTACATTGGTCGCAAACATCCCTGCCAGAACCCCTGGCACAGGATGTCGCGCCGATCTGGAGCGCCGCGTGGCTCGCCGCGCACGGCCTCGGGATCCACGCGTGGAACCTGCCGTCGCTGTTCGAGGTCGAGAAGATCGCGCTCCCGCTGATGAACGCCGCGAACGGCTCGCTGCCGTGGCTCTACCCGCCCACGATGCTGATGTTCGTGCTGCCGCTCGGCTGGCTGCCGTACATGTTCGCGCTGGTGCTGTGGCTGGGCGCCACCTACGCGCTGTTCGTGACGACGATCCGTGCAACCGTACAGCGCGAGGGCGCGCTGATCTGCGCGCTCGCGTTCCCCGGCGCGTTTCTCGCGGTGATCGTCGGGCAGACGAGCCTGCTGACCGCGACGCTCGCAGGCGTCGGGCTGCTGACCCTGAATCGACGTCCCGTCATCGCCGGCATCTGCTTCGGGATGCTGACGATGAAGCCGCAGATGGCGGTACTGTTTCCGCTCGCGCTGCTGTGCGCCGGACAATGGCGTGCGCTGGCCGCATGGGTCGCGACGATCGCCGGCGGCTTCGTGCTGTCGACGCTGATGTTCGGCTTCGACGCCTGGGTCGCATTCGCGCACGGCTTGCACGCCGCCTACCAGATCGTCGGCGCCGGCCACGCGCGGCTCACGCGCATGCCGACCGTGTTCGTGCTCGCCACCAGTCTCGGCTGGCCCCATTCCGTCGCGCTCGGCCTGCAACTGCTGTCGGCCGCGAGCGCCGCGTTCACCGTCATGTACGCGTGGCGCGGTGCATGTTCGTATGCGCTGCGCGCCGCGACGCTCGCGTGCGCGTCCCTGGTCGTCGGCCCCTATCTGTACGACTACGACCTGACCTGGTACGGACTCGTGATCGCGTGGTACGCACGCTATGCGTGGACGCACGGCTGGCGGCGCTTCGACCGTGAATGGCTGCTGCTGATGTGGGTGATGCCGCTCGCCGGCCTGCTGGTCGTGCCGCACCTGTCGTTCCAGTTCATGCCGCTCGTCACGCTCGCATCGCTGGCGCTGCTCGTCGCCCGGATTGCACAGGAACGACACGACGCGCCGTCGATGCCCGACGCACGCGACCATTCGACCGAGACCGGCTTCACGCATCCGGTCCGATCGCACCACCGCCCGGCGCACGGACTGCGCCGCATCGGCCGCGCGAGCTTCCGCGCCGATCGCTGACACGTGATTACAGGGGAAACCATCATGCGCGAACCACTCTACACACCGCTCGTCTCGCTGGTCGTACCGTTCTACAACGAAGGCGAAGCCGTCGAACGCTTCTTCGACGTGGTCATTCCGCTGATGGCCGGCCTCGAGACGGTCCGCTTCGAGATCGTCTGCGTCAACGACGGCAGCCGCGACGACACGCTCGAACGCCTGATCCGGATCAGCATGAGCGATCGCCGCGTGCGCGTCATCGATCTCACCCGCAACTTCGGCAAGGAAGCGGCACTGACGGCCGGCCTCGACGAAGCCGACGGCGACGCCGTGATCCCGCTCGACGCGGACCTGCAGGATCCGCCGAGCCTGATCCCGGTGATGCTCGAGCACTGGCGCGACGGCGCGGAAGTCGTCGCCGCGAAGCGCAGCAACCGCGCATGCGATTCGTTCGCGAAGCGCACCGCCGCCGCGATCTACTACCGCGTGCACAACCTGCTGTCGGACGTGAAGCTGCCGGAGAACGTCGGCGACTTCCGGCTGATGGATCGCAAGGTCGTGAACGCACTGCGCAGCCTGCCCGAGCGGCATCGTTTCATGAAAGGCCTGTTCGCATGGGTCGGCTATCAGACCGTGATCATCGAGTACCAGCGCGAGGCGCGCAGCGCCGGGCACTCGAAGTTCTCCGGCTGGAAGCTGTGGAACTTCGCGCTCGAGGGGATCACGAGCTTCAGCACCGTGCCGCTGCGCAGCTGGACCTACATCGGTCTCGGCATCGCCGCGCTCGCGTTCCTGTACGGCGCGTTCATCATCGGTCGCACGCTGCTGTTCGGCAACCCGGTGCACGGCTACTCGTCGCTGCTGTCCGCCGTGCTGTTCATCGGCGGCATCGAGCTCATCGGCATCGGCGTGGTGGGCGAGTACATCGGGCGCATCTACGACGAATCGAAGCAACGCCCGGTCTATCTGATTCGCCGCCGCTACCAGGCGCACGGCAAGGTGATCGAGCTGCCGGTCGCGCGCGATGCGCGCCGCGCGGCCGCACGCCGCCGCTTGCAACCGGCCCGCGTCCAGCCGGCCCGCGTGCGGGTCGGCGAGCGCTGACCGGCGGAGGCGGCGATGTTCGAACTGCTCTATGCCGAGCGCGTGCGGCTGGCGCGCTTCGGCCTGTCCGGACTTTGCTCGACCGCGCTGCATGTGCTGATCGCGTCCGCGATGTACGCGCTGATCGACGCGACGCAGGTGATCGCGAACGCCACCGCGTTCGTTTGCGCGACGGCGTTCTCGTATCTCGCGAATACGCTGTGGAGTTTCTCGTCGACGGTGCAGTCGCGCAACCTGCTGCGCTACCTGACCGTCGCGGCGGCCGGCTTCGTCGAAACCATGCTGCTCGCGCGCGCCGCCGAACTGCTCGACGTGCCGCGCGGCTGGGCCATCGTCGCGATCGCGCTGCTGATCCCGCCGACGATGTTCGTGTTGCACCGGTCGTGGACGTATCGGTGAAGCGGTGCTGTGCCATCGCGTGGCCGGTACGGCAGCGTTCTGGCGGTGGCACCCTGCACGCAATCGCCGTCACGGAACGGCTGCGCGACGCGATACGGTAGCGGACAGGCGTCATGGCATCGCTGCCGGACCGCACGTACACGGATCGCCGCCCGACGCAACGGCACGTCAACGGTTGAGTTCCTCGAGTCGCAAGCCGTTGGTCCTCGGCCCGAAGAAACCGATCGATACCGCGACCGCCAGCATGCACGCGGTGATGCCGGCAAATACCCCGGGCAACCCGAAATCCCGGAGCAGGAACGCGATCGAAAAACCCGACATCATCGCGCCGACCCGGCTGGCCGAGTACACGATGCCGTTGGCCCGGCACCGCACCGCCGTCGGAAACAGCTCCGCCTGGTACGCGTGGTAGCAGACCGAGATGATCTGGCCGGCGAAGCTGATCAGTACGCCGAGCAGGATGAGCGGCACCACCGCCTTGACCTGCGCGAACGCCGTCCCGCACACGATCACGACGAGCGCGGCGCCGACGATCAGGTACTTGCGCTGGATCCTGTCGGCGACGGCCATCGCCAGCAGCGGCCCGACCGGCAACGCGAACGCGATGATGAACGAATACAGCAGGCTCTTCGTGACCGTGATGCCCTGGCTGATCAACAGCGTCGGCACCCAGTTCGCAAAACCGTAATAGCCGATCGCCTGACAGAAGTTGAAGACGACCAGCATCGCCAGGCGCGATCGATACGGCGGCTGCCACAACGCCGCGAGCGATGCGCGTCGATGCCGCGGCTGCTCGACGGCCGGCGACGGCGGCGGCAGCGGGTGCCCCGCCTGACGTTCGACGATCGCCTCGATGTTCCGCACGATCGCGTCGCTCTTGTCGACCTGCCCGTGCGTCGCGAGCCAGCGCGGACTCTCAGGCACGCCGCGCCGGATGAACCACACCAGCAGCGCGCCGAGCGCGCCCGCGAGCACCACGACGCGCCATCCGTCGATACCGAATACCGTGGTCGGCACGAGCCAGTACGACAGGATCGCGGCGACCGGCGCCGCCGCGAACATCACGCTCTGGTTGAACGCCATCGCGCGGCCGCGCATCTGCTGCGGGACGAGCTCCGTCACGTAGCTGTCGATCGTGATGATCTCGACCCCGACGCCGATCCCGGTGATGAAGCGCCAGAGGATCATGCCTTCGGCGGTCGTCTGGCATGCCATGATCACCGACCCGATCGAATACCAGAGCAGCGATACCGTGAACACCGCGCGCCGTCCGTAGCGATCGGGCATCCAGCCCAGCCCGAACGTCCCGACGAACAGGCCCGCAAACGTCGCGGCGATGAAGCCGGCGATCCCGGTGAAGCCGAAGAACGCGTGCGTGGTCGTTTGCAGCACCCCGCTCTTCGCCATGCCCGGTGCGATATAGCCGGTGAAGATCAGGTCGTAGACCTCGAAAAAACCGCCCAGCGAAATCAGCAGCACCAGCATCCACAGATGGCGGGTAATGGGCAGGCGATCCATGCGCGCGGCGATCGTGGCGCCCGGCGTGACGCCGACATCGATGAAGGGCGAATCGTGCGGACGGGAATCCGCGGTGACGGTGGGTTGCATGCATGTCTCCTGAATACGGCGAATGTCGGCGGCCTTGTTGTTGGATCGTGGTCCGCCTGCCGGTGTTGCACGCCGCGCACGTCATGCACGGCGCGCGGTTCTCGTCGGTTGGTTGTTTGCTCCAGCACCTCGACCAACCGGATCGCGGCCGAGGCGCTGGCGGGTCATGCGGCCGCGCGGCCGGTCAGCCGTGAAAGAATCTCGTGCGTGTGTTCGCCGACCCGGGCGAGCGCCTGCCGGACTCCCGGCCGGCGACCGCCCATCGTCAGCGGCAACAGGACGACGTCGGTCGTCGTGCCGTCGTCGGTCTCCATCGGCACGAGGCCGCCGCTGGCCTTGAGATGCGGATCGTCGAGCAGCTGCTCCGGGCGCACGATCGGTGCGTACGGAATGCCCGCGGCCTCGAGCTTCGGCATCAGTTCGTCGATGCGGTGGTCCTTCAGGATGCCGCCGAGGACATCGAGCAACGCCGGCCGGACCGCCACCCGCAATGCATTGCTCGCGAAGCGCGGCTCGGCGGGCAGGTCCTGGCGGCCGAGCACGTCGCACAGCGTGACGAACTGCTTGTCGCTGACCGCGCCGATGAACAGCTGTTCGTTGCCGGCAAGCGTGAACACGTCGTACACGCTCCAAGCGGACACGCGCGCGGGCATCGGCGGCGGCGCTTCATGCGTCATCGCATACTGCTGCATGTGCTGCGCGGAGAGGAACACGCAGTTCTCGAAGAGTGCGCTTTGCACTTCCTGGCCGCGTCCCGTGACATCCCGTTCGCGCAACGCGGCGAGCACGCCGATCGCGCCGAACATGCCGCCCATGATGTCGTTGACCGACGTTCCCGCGCGCAACGGCCGGCCCACCGGCCCCGTCATGTACGACAGCCCGCCCATCATCTGCACGACTTCGTCGAGCGCGAGACGCTTCTCGTACGGACCGGGCAGGAAGCCCTTGTGCGACACGTAGACGAGCCGTGGGAATGTCTTCGAAAGCGTGTCGTAGTCCAGACCGAGCTTCGTCATCAGGCCCGGACGGAAATTCTCGAGCATCACGTCGCAGGTGCCGATCAGTTCGACCGCGGCGTCCCTGCCCTCCGGCGTGTTGATGTCGAGCACGACGCTCTTCTTGTTGCGGTTGAAGGTCCGGAAGAAGCCGATGCCGAGGCCCGGCAGCCTGCGCGTCTTGTCGCCGCCGGGCGGCTCGATCTTGATGACCTCCGCGCCGAGATCCGCGAGGATCATCCCGCACGTCGGCCCCATGACCATGTGCGTGAACTCGATCACGCGCACGCCGTCGAGCGGGAGTCTTGCGTTGGTTTCCATGATGTCCTCAGGCGGTGCGCGCAGTCGACGCGCGATGTGTTTTCGGCAAGCCGGCACGCCACAGCGCGCCGTGCAACGTTTCGCCGTCGAGCCAGCGCGCGACCTTGGCGCGCAGCGCCAGCAGCGCCGGCAGGTCGATACCCGTGTCGATGCCCATGTCGGCCAGCATGAACGCGAGGTCTTCGCTCGACGCATTGCCGCTCGCACCCGGCGCATGCGGACACCCGCCGATTCCGGCGAGCGTCGCGTCGAAACGCGCGACGCCGGTTTCCAGCGCGGCATAGACGTTGGCGAGCGCAAGGCCGCGCGTGTCGTGAAAGTGGCCGCAATGGAAGCGGTCGCCGGCAATGCGGCGTGCGCGCTCGAACAGCTCGCGCACGGCCGCCGGCCCCGCGTAGCCGACCGTATCGGCGATGCTGACGCGATCCGCCCCCGCATCGAGCAGCGCCTGCATGCAACGCAGGACCTCGTCCGGTTCGACGCGCCCCTGGATCGTGCAGCCGAACGCCGTGCCGATGCCGCCTTCGATCAGCGTCGCCGACCCGGCGGCATCGCGCTCCGCACGGATGCGCGCGACTTCGGCGACCACTTCGTCGGGCGTCTTGCGCAGGTTCGCGAGGCTGTGTTCCCGGCTCGCGGACAAAGGCACGAGCAGCAGGTCGGCGCCGGTCTCGATGGCGCGCTGCGCACCTTTCAGGTTCGGCACCAGCACCGACACGGTGAGGCCCGGCAGCGTTTTCGCGTAGGCGACGAGTTCGGCCGTATCCGCCAGTTGCGGCAGAAGCCGCGCCGGCACGAAGGAGCCGGCTTCGATCTCGCGCTGGCCGGCCGCGTACGCGTCGGCGATCCATTCGATCTTGCGCGCGGTCGGCAGGATGGCCTGGATGCTCTGCAGGCCGTCACGCAATCCGACCTCGCGAATCACGACATGGGTGGGAAAAGAAGGCATGGCGTTGCTGTCTCCGCAATCTGGGGCCGGTCATGGCGCGCCGGCGATAGCCCTACTTTAGAGATTCCCGAAAAAACGTAAAGAATCGATTTGGAACCGAAAACGTTCCGAAACGGAATCCCAGGAATCGGGCGGCGGCCGCATCGTGACGGCGCCGACCATCGCCATGCAGGCATGTCGAAAGGCACGTCCGCGGCGCGCCGCACCCGCGTCGTCGTGGTAATTTCTGACATTCCCGGATTACCCGGAAACCGGCTGAATCGACCCAAAACCTTCCGACCCGGAACGTTTCGACACGCGGAGACTGCACCGATGCGCGACATCGACCTCAAGACACTGCGGTTGTTCGTGGCCGTGTGCGACCACGGCAACATCGCGCGTGCCGCGAAGGAAGCACACATCGAGCCTTCGGCGATCAGCAAGCGCATCGCGCAGCTCGAGAGCGATCTCGGCGTGCCGGCGCTGACGCGGTCGCGACGCGGCGTCACGCCGACGCCGGCCGGCATCGCACTGCTCGAGCATGCGCGCAGCATGCTGTTCACGATGGACCGGATCGCGGCCGACGTCACCGCGATCGGCGACGGGCTGCAAGGGCGCGTGAGCATCTGCGCGTCGGCGTCGGCGATCGCGGAAGTGTTGCTGGACGACATCGCGTCGTTCATGCGCGATCCCGCCAACCGGAACATCAAGGTCGACGTGGAAGAGCGGCTGTCGCGCGACCTCGTCCGGCAGGTGCGCGAAGGGGCATCCGCGATCGGCGTGTGCTGGGACAACGTCGACTTGCAAGGGCTGCAGGCGCGTTCATATCGCCATGACCGGCTGGCGCTCGCCGTGCATCCCGAGCATCCGCTGGCCGGCCGTCAATCGGTCGGCTTCGACGACACGCTCGAATTCGAGCATGTCGGCCTGCCGCCGGCCACGGCCGTTCACACGATGCTCAAGCGGGCAGCCGCGGACCGCGGCCGGACCGTGTCGTACCGCGTGATCGTGTCGAGTTTCGACGCGGCGTTTCGCGTCGTGGCCGCCGGCCTGGGGATCAGCGTGATTCCGGTCGAAGTCGCGGCGGCTTACCGGCAGTCGCTCGGCGTGCAGGTGATCCCGCTCACCGATGCATGGGCCCGGCGTCGCTTCATCGTGTGTTTCCAGCGCTTCGATACGCTGCAGCCCGCCGCGCAGCGGATGGTCGATCATCTCGCGAGTCGCGCGGCGCGTGACGACCACGGGCAGTAGCGAATTCCGGCTCGTCGGCATGCGCGGCAGTACCCATTGAACCGGACGGGCGACAGCCCGAAGCATTCACCGATTCGTCACGGAACGGTCTCGCTCGATGCGCGCGACGCCTGCTAGCATGGCCCATGGCCTGTCCGAATCGCGACGACGGTTGGGTTGTAAAGATGTCGCGTGGCGTGGTGGTGATCGGCCAGCCGACTCCGTGCCGGTCACGCCGGCGCGCTTCGACGCGGACGCGTGCCGCAGCACGAATCGTGCTCTGCCCGCACGCGACTTCCATCCGACGGCCGGCTGCGCCGCATGCTGTTGCGCGCGCCGCCCGAACGAGATTCGTCCATGCCCAGGAAAAAATCCAGCCTCTGGCTACGGCCTTTCGACCTGTTGACCGCCGCGACGCGCACGCGGCCCAAAAGGAAGACGACCCAACCGGCGGCGCCTGCCAAGCGCACTGCCAAGCGCCCTGCCGACACACGGGCCACGCGTCGCACCGGGTCCGTGCCCACCGCCCGGACATCGCCCCGCCAGGCACCCGGCACGTGGCTGCGCTCGTTTCATTCCGCGCGTCCGGCCGCCGGCCGCCTCGTCAACCATCTTGCCTACGCGCTTTACCTGCCCGCCGCGCCGGCGACGACCTCGGGCATGCCCGTCGTCGTCATGCTGCACGGCTGCAAGCAGACGGCCGAGTCGTTCGCCGCGGGCACCCGTATTTGCCGCGTCGCCGAGCGCGCCGGGTTTGCCGTGCTGTTTCCCGAACAGGCGAAGACCGCCCACTCGCATCGCTGCTGGAACTGGCATGGCGATGCGTCGCAGTCGGAGGCCCCGGCGGTCGCGTCGCTCGTCGACGCGATCGTGCGCGAGCGCGGGTTCGACCGCGACCGCGTCTATCTGGCCGGCATGTCGGCCGGCGCCGGGCTGGCCGCGCGTCTGGCGATCGAATTTCCCGATCGCTTCGCGGCCGTCGGCCTGCACTCCGGTCCGGCCATCGCGCCGCCGTTGTCGACGATGGCCGCGATGAGCCTGATGCGCCGCGGTCTGCGCGACGATCCGATACGCGTCGTCGACGCATGCGTCGACGTGCGCGCCTTTCCGGGCATGCCCGCGCTCGTCGTGCATGGCGGACTCGATACGGTCGTCGCCGAGCACAACGCACGGCAACTCGGCGTCGCGTTCGCGCGGCTCAACCGGCTCGTCGACGAACAGGGTGAACCGCGCGTCGGCGAGCAACAAACGTACGCGCTCGACGATGCGGCGTACACGGACTATCTGCGCGGTGGCACGCTGATCGTCCGGGTCTGCATCGTGCGCCGCCTCGCGCACGCATGGAGCGGCGGCGATCCGCGCGAAGCATTCCACGCCGCGACGGGGCCGGACGCAACCGCGATGTTCTGGCATTTCTTTCGACGGCGGCGGCGCAAGCGGGCGCGGTGACGACGCCTCACCGCGCGCTCATGCCCGTTGCTCGACTGCCGCCGCGTCCACGTGGCCTTCCGCGCGCCGGATCGGCAGTCGAACGCAGAACGTCGTGCCGCGCCCCGGCTCGCTCGTCACATCGATTGCGCCGCGATGGCGCTCGACGATGCCGTGCGACACCGACAACCCCAGCCCCGTTCCCTGCCCGACCGGCTTCGTCGTGAAGAACGGATCGAAGATCCGTCGCACGATGTCGGGCGTCATGCCGGTTCCGGTGTCGCTGATCGCGATCGACACCTGCTCGCCGTCGCTCGACGTGCGGATCGTGATCACCCCGCGCTCGGGAATCGCGTGCGCCGCGTTGACGAGCAGGTTCATGAATACCTGGTTCAACTGCGACGGAATACATTCGACGTGCGGCACGTCGCCGTATTCGCGCACGATGTCGGCCTTGTACTTGAGTTCGTTATGGGCGACGTTGAGCGTGCTTTCGAGGCCCGAGTGGATGTCGACCACGCTCCACTCGCCGCTGCCCGGCCGCGAGAAATCGCGCAGATCCTGCACGATGCGCCGCACCCGCACCGCTCCATCGATCGATTCGTCGATCAGCGTCACGATCTCGTCGCGCACGTAGTCCAGATCGGCCGCGGCGTGCAGCGCCGCCAGCGCGTCGCGCGCCGGGGGCGCCAGCTGCGGCAGCGCGGCTTCATGCGCGGCGATCACGTCCAGCAGGCTTCGCACCCACGTCCTCAGCGTATTGAGGTTCGCGCTGATGAAGCCGATCGGATTATTGATTTCGTGCGCGACACCGGCCGCGAGCTGGCCGATCGACGCGAGTTTTTCCGATTGCAGCAATTGCACGTGGGTGTCCTCCAGCGCCCGCAGCAGGCGCCGCTGTTCGTCCTTCTCCTGTTCGAGCCGGATCTGCGCCGCCCGGCGCTCCACGATCTCGGTCGCCATGTTCTCGCGCGTGCGTTGCAGCATCGCCGTCGTCTGCTCGTAGCGCCGCAACGCCGTTTCGAGCTCCGCGGTCCGCAATCGCACCAACCGTTCGAGCGTGTCCGTCATGCCGCGCAGAAAGGTCGTGCGTGCATCGAAGCGGCAGACGAGCAGCGTGACGATCAGCGTCGCCGTGGTGAACAGCGCAATGGTCGTCGCGAGCCACGGCGCATCGATACCGTTCGCGGCACCGCAGCGCGCATCCGGCGCGAAATGCGCGGCCGCCATCGCGGTGTAGTGCATGCCCGTGATGGCGATGCCCATGATCAGCGCGGCGCCGATGCGTTGCGCGGTCGCATGGCGCGCCTGTTGCGCGCGCAACGTCTGCGCCATCCAGAGCGCGACGGTCGACGCGATCACCGCCACGCCGATCGACGCCGCGAACAGCGCGGGATCGTAGCGGATGCCCGGCGCCATGCGCATCGCGGCCATGCCCGTGTAGTGCATCCCGACGATCCCTGCGCCCATCAACGCGCCGCCAACCAACAGGCGCCCGCGGCTCAACCGCGCGCGCGTGACGACGTTCAGCGCGAAATACGACACGAGCACCGCGATCGCCAGCGACGCGCCGGTATCCGGCAGCGCATACCCGAGCGGAATCGGCAGCGACAGCGCCAGCATGCCGACGAAATGCATCGACCAGATCCCGGTGCCCATCGCGGCCGCGCCGCCGGCCAGCCACGCGCGCTTGAGCTTCGGGTCGTCGAGCAGCGCAATGAACGCGGCCAGGTCGAGCGCCGTATAAGCGGCCAGCGTCGCGATGACGAGCGACAGCAGGACTAGCAGCAGGTTGTAGGTGCCATGCATGATCGAGCGTCCCGGTCGAATTGAACGCGTTGCCGCGACGCGCGGTCGATCGCGCGCCACGGCCGTGCGGTGTGCTGGATGTCACGCAGGCGGTGTGTCGGCCGGCGTCGGCGCCGGCGCCTGCGTTGACACGGCAGTGCCGGTCAGCACGAGAATGTCGAACGAGGTGCCTTCGCGTGCCTCGAAGCGGCGCACGAGCTCGATCTGGTGCGCCGACATCACGCTGCCCTTCGTCATCAACAGCACGCCGCGATGCGTGCGCAGATCGTCGGCGAGCTGCATCCCTTCGCGCAGCTGCGCGGACCGGATCTCCGCGACGGACGCCGCGATGCCCAGGCTCGCCGGATCCCGCGTCAGCTCGATGAAGCGCGCGACGAGCAGCGGGTCGTAACGCACGCCGGCCTGCGAGTGCAGCACGTCGATCGCCTGCTCGACCGAATGCGGCGAACCGATCTCGCCGTTGCGCAGCCCTTCGAAGTCGCGCGCGATCGCGACGATCCGCGAGCCGAGCGGAATCGCGTCGCCCGCCAGCCCGTCCGGCGTGCCGCGCCCGTTGAATCGCTCGTACTGGTGCAGCACGATCGACGCGACCTTGTGCAATTGCACGACCGGCGTGAGCACCATCTGCGCGCGCAGCGGATGCTGCTGGAACAGGCTGTGTTCGTCCGTCGTCATCCTGACGATCGGCTTGTGCAGCAGTTCGTCGGGCAATGACAGCTTGCCGATGCCGTGCAGCAGTCCCGCGAAATACACGTCCTGCGCGTGCAGGCTGCTCATCCCGGCCGACAGCGCGAGACGGCGCGCGATCTCGCCGACGCGCATCGCATGGCCGCTCGCCGATCCGCAGCGCATCTCGATCATGCTCGCGCAAACCTGGACCATCGCGGTGAAGCTGCTTTTCAGGTCGTGCTGCGCCGCTTCGAGGAACATCACGGTTTGCGCGAGTTCCTCGGTGCGCGCGCGCACCTGTGTTTCGAGTTCCGTGTTGAAACGGCGCAGCGTTTCGTTCTGCGCCTCGGTCAGCGCGGCCAGCCGCGCGGCTTCGCCGCGCAGGCGCCGCTGCTCGAGCGCCTGCGCGATGGTCATCAGCAGGTCGTGATCGTCCCACGGCTTGTTCAGGTAGCGATACACGCCGCCTTCGTTGACGGCCTCCACGATCGACGCGATGTCGGAATAGCCGGTCAACAGGATCCGCATCGTGTCCGGGTACAGCGAGCGGGCGCGTGCGAGAAACGCCGCGCCGCTCATGTTCGGCATCCGCATGTCGGACACGATCAGGTCGACGTCGGTCGACGCCAGGATGTCGAGCGCGGCTTCGCCGCTTTCGGCGGTCAGGATGTCGTAGCGCGCGGGCCGCAACACGCGCTTGAGCGCGGACAGCACACTGGGTTCGTCGTCGACCAGCAGGATCGACGGGGTCGCCGTGGCGTTGTCGGATGCGGCTTCGGCGATCGTTTCGGGTGGTGCTTCGTTCGTTCCGTCTATTGCGGATGTCGTCATGGCTGGCCTCGGATGGATTTATCTTCACCACCTCTGTGACATCGGCCGGATCACGCACATTCCGTATCAGGGAAAACGCTGACAAGCACGATGCAGACGCCGGCGTCATGAAAGCCGCATGCAACCACCGCGCCGACTTCCGGTATCGTTGCCGGATGCGCCGTCACGGCGCACGTCGCATCACGACCCGTTCGCATCATTCACCCCCTATGGAGCCTTCATGATTCTGGAAATGGCATCGCTCGAAATCGATCCGTCGCAGGCCGAGCCATTCGAGGCGGCGGTTCGCCAGGCACTCCCGCTGTTCGCCCGTGCGCGCGGCTGCGGCGGCGCCGAGCTGCACCGCGTGATCGAACGCAGCGGCGGCTACCTGCTCGTCGTCAAGTGGGACACCGTGGACGACCACATGGTGCATTTCCGGCAATCGGACGACTTCCAGGCGTGGCGGCAACTGGCGGGCCCGTTCTTCAAGAGCCCGCCGCAAGTCGTGCATACGGAAGTCGCGGTCAGGTAATCCCGCGATCATTGAACCGACACCCGAGGATGGCGCTTCCCGCGGCGCCCCGAGCGCCCGCGCAACCCGCGCACCCGATTCCCCCACGAGCCCTTTCATGCCCATCGATCCTTCCGTCCTCTCCGCGTTCACCCCGACCGGCAAGCTGCGCGCGTCGATCAATCTCGGCAACTCGATCCTTGCGAACCGCGACCCGGCCACAGGCGAGCCGTTCGGCGTGTCGATCGACCTCGCGCGCGCGTTCGCCGAGCGGCTGTCGGCCGAGCTGGAACTCGTGGTGTTCGACGCCGCCGGCAAGTCGGTGCAGGCGCTGACCGAAGAGCGCGCCGACTTCGGCTTCTTCGCGGTCGATCCGCTGCGCGGCGAAACGGTCGCGTTCACCGAACCGTACGTGCTGATCGAAGGCTTCTATCTCGTGCGTGACGATTCGCCGATCCGCGGCAATGCGGACGTCGACCAGCCGCACAACCGGGTGGCGGTCGGCAAGGGCAGCGCGTACGACCTGTTCCTCACGCGCGAGCTGAAGGCCGCGCAGATCGTGCGCGCGCCGACGTCGCCGGCTGTCGTGCCGACGTTCGTCGAACAGCAGCTCGAAGTCGCGGCCGGCGTGAAGCAGCAGCTCGAAGCCGATGCCGCGAAGACGCCGGGCCTGCGCCTGCTCGACGAGCGCTTCATGGTGATCCGCCAGGCGATGGGCGTGCCGAAGAGCCGCGGCGAAGCGGCCGCCGCGTTGCTCGGTGCGTTCGTCGAAGAGATGAAGGCGTCGGGCTTCGTCGCGGATGCGCTGAAGCGCCATGGGATCACGGGCGCGTCGGTCGCCCCCCTGGCGTGATCAGGATCGGACACCGGCTGACGCGACGACGGCGCCGGTGTCTCGTTCGACATCGGCGCCGCACGCCGGAAGCGTTGCGCGGACCTAATCGCTATTGGCGCGCCGCCACTGCATCGGCGACATCTCGTACCGTGCGCGAAACGCGCGGCTGAACGCCGCCTCGGACGTATAGCCGACGCGGTTCGCGATATCCGATACCGGCGCGCGGCTGTAGCGCAACAGCTCCGCCGCCCGGTCCAGACGCCAGGTCGTCAGATAGCTCAGCGGTGCCTGGCCCACGACCCGCTGGAAGCGATCCGCGAACGCCGAGCGGGACAGGTTCGACAGCTCGGCAAGGTCGTTGACGGTCCATGCGCGGCCGGGATCCGCGTGAATCGCGGACATCGCCGGATTGATCCTGCTGTCGATCGCGCCGGACAGCCAGCCGTGGCCCGTTTCCCCCTCCGTCGCCCAGGTGCGCAGCAACTGGACGAAGATGACGTCCAGCAACCGGGAGATCATCGCGGCGGCGCCCGCGCGCGGGCTCAATGCCTCGTCGAGGATGAAATGGCAGCTCAGCTCCAGCCACTCGAACGGCCGTTCCCGCAAACCCTTCAGCACCAGCACCGGCGGCAGCACGGACAGCAGGCGCCGCGACAGCACGCCGTCGAAGCCGAAATCGCCGCACAGCCACGTGGTGTCGCCGCTGCCTATCGTCAGGCGCTCACGGTCGTAGTACTGTGGCGCGAGCTCCGTGACGAGGCGGGCGGAACGGCCCGGCCGGTCGGCGATGACATGGCCGTGGCCATGCATCAGCATGACCAGGTCGCCCTGCGACGCCTGATAGCGCTAGCCGAGCCCCTCCACCTCGATCGTCACGCTGCCGCTTCGAATGATATGCAGGCGGTATTTCCCGGCAGGAAAGCGCAACCCGAAAGGCGCCGATGCCGCGCAGGTGAAAACCGTGTTGCCACGGATGCGGATCAGCTCCAGCACGTCGGAAAAGGCGTCGCGCCTGAACGCGAACGGATCTGCGCCATCGTCCAGCCCGGTCGGCGTTTCAGCAAAGAATTCCGGTTTTTCAGCCATGTCGCGTAGTCGGATGGTCCTTAAGATGGACACATCATTCACGCCGGGCGGTGCCGATGTCAAAGAGATTCGACGGAGCGCCCGGCACACTCGCGGGCGTGACGGGCGTCATCCAGCGACCACAGGAGCAGGCATATGAATCCGGAAACGCGTACCGACACGGTTGTATTGATACATGGCCTGTGGATGACGCCGCTGTCGTGGGAGCATTGGGTCGCCCGCTACGAGCAGCGCGGCATGCGGGTCATCACGCCAGGCTATCCGGGCATCGAGCCGGGCACGGCCGGGGTCGAGGCACTGCGCCGCGATCCGTCGCCGCTCGTGAACCTCGGCGCGCGCGAAATCTTCGAGCACCTCGCCGCAACGATCGCGGCACTCGACACGAAGCCGATCATCATGGGGCATTCGTTCGGCGGCGCGTTCGTGCAGCTCCTGCTCGACGCGGGCTTCGGCACGGCCGGCGTATCGATCGACGGTGCGGCGGTGAAGGGCGTGTGGGCGCTGCCGTTCAGCGAGATCAAGGCGACCTTCCCCGTCCTGCGCAATCCGGCCAACCTGCATCGCGCCGTGCCCATCACCGAGACGGAATTCCACTACGCGTTCACGAACAACCTGAGCCTCGCGGAATCGAAGCCGGTCTATGACCGCTACGCCGTCCCCGTGTCCGGGCGCATCCTGTTTCAGGGCGGCTTCGCGAACGTCACGCCGAATGCGGCGACGAGCTACAACTTCGCGAACGACCAGCGCGCACCGCTGCTCTTCATCGCCGGCGGCAACGACCACATCCTGCCGCCGACCGTCCAGCGCGAGAACTACGAGAAGAACGCGAAACGCTCGCGGGCGATCTCGGCATACCGGCTGTTCCCCGGCCGCAGTCATTACACCTGCGGCGAGCAAGGCTGGGAGGCGGTCGCCGACTTCGCGCTCGACTGGGCGCAGGCGCCGGTGGCAGGCGATCTCGGTCACGGTTGACGGGCGCCGGGGCGCTCGTCGCGAAGTCGCGTTGCGTTGTACAGGCTCTGCGCCGACGCCAGCCCTTGAAGGTTGCGCGATGCCGCCGTGGACCGCGCGGCCGCGACGTCCCGGCCTTCGAAACGGCCCGGCCAACGATATGCGCGTTCATGATGCTGCGCGGTGTCCCGCTGTCGTTGCGCCCGCAGGCGATCGAGGTGCGGCCGTCGCGGGACGCGCGGGCGACGGGGACGCAGCGGCGCTTGGCCCGGAAGCCGGCTGCGGCGCGGGTCCTGCCCCTGCTCCTGCTCCGGGTGCGGGTCTGGGCGCAGACGCCGTATTCGGCGACGACGCTGCCGGTTGGCTGGCGCTGGCACCCGCTGCCGAGCCTGACGCCGCGGAACCCGAAGCCGCGGGAGCGGTGACCGGCGGCGCGCGCAGCCCGCCGTCCAGCGAGGTCCGGCGCGCGGCCATGTCGGCCTGTTCGGCGCTGCGCTGCGCGGTGCGATCGGCAGACAGGCGCGCCGCTTCGGCATCCGGATTGATGGTATTGACGCGGATGCGTTCGATGTCGCCCACGCCCGCCAGCCGGTTCAACGGTACGTAATCCGTACGAAACACCAGTTCCACGCCGCTGCTCAGGTTGACGTCGGCGTGCGAACTCTCGGTCGTCTGGGTCCGGTCGGTCGACACGTAGCCGATCGTGCTCTGCACGTTGGCCTCGGCGCCCCAGGGCCCGAAGCGGGCACCCCCGCTCACGCCCACCGTGTTGCGCGTATCGAATTGCGAACCGCGATCGTTGGCGGCGGCGCTGCTCGCGTCGATATGGAAATTCATCGCGGCGTTGAGCCGCCCGCTCTCGATGACGATGCGCTGCAAACCCATCTGCACCATCGTCGCGAGCAACTGCTGGCGGTTGCGTGCCAGCACCTGTTGCGCGAGCGGCACCAGGCGCTCGGGATCGGAGGCCGACACCGCATCGCCCGGGCCCATTCCCAACGCACTGCGCAGCGCCGCTTCGGTCGGCGGCGTCGCGCCCGGGCGCAACGCCAGCCGGGTCGCGGCATCGCGCTCGGCCTGCAGTTCCTGCTGGCGCTGGCGGCGCTCGTCCGGCGGCAGGCCCGCCAGTTCGTCGGCGTCGTCCGCGGCCTCGTCGTCGCCGGTGACCTCGTACGCGGTCGGGAAATGCTCGGCCAGCCACTGCCGCGCGCCGGCGATGCCGACGTTGCTGTCCGCGAAGCCTTCGGTGGTCTGCGCGACATTGCGGATCAGGTCGACGAACGCAGTCAGCTGCTGCTGGTTCGAATCGTTCATCGCCTTGAATACACCCGTGATCAGCTCGGTGACGAAGCGCGGGAACGACACCGCGTCGAGCACCGCCCGCGTGGTGCCGGCCATCCGGTCGATGGCGGTGCCCGAATACTCCGAGCCCGCGTTCTGCGCGACGGCCAGCGCGGTGCCGGGACGCGCCGCGAGCGCGTCGTGGTCCAGCGCGAGCGAGCCGATCCGCACCAGCCCGGACGCGAGATCGCGGCGCGTGGCCGGATCGAGCGTGTCGAAGCCCTGCTGCGCGGAGAGCAGTTCGCGGACACGATGACGAACGTCGGGCCGCGGCGCCGGCGAACGCGCAAGGTGCGCGGTTGCCGTCATGTCAGCGGCTCCCCCGCGCGGCGAGTATCTCGCGACGCCTGAAGCCCGGCCGCGAGGGCGACGGCACGCGAGCCGCCTTCGGCACCCCGGTTGTGCCGCCCGTATCGCGACGGCCTGAGCGACGCGGTTTCATGTCAGCGCCCCAGTGCCGCCCACGCGTTCGGCGGCGCTCCCGCCCGCGAAGCCGGCGGCCCGGCGCGGCCGGCGTCCGCAATGACCGGCGCCGGGCCGTCGGGTTTCTCGCCGAGGCTGAGCGTCGCCTCGATCCAGTCGGCGGCGGCGGCGATCACCGGATTGTCGGTGCTCAGCAGCGGCGACGCGCCGTCCAGCACATCCGCGACGTCCGCCAGCCACGCGATCACGGTCATCCCCGCCTTGCCGCGCCGGACATAGGCGGCGGGCGGGCGCGGCGGCTGCCGCGAGAGCCGGCCGATGCCGGAAACCACGCCCCAGATGTCGCGCGCGGCGAAGCCGTGACGCAGGTCGGCATGGCCGAGGATCGCGAACGCGTCCCTGAGCATGCCGACGATCTCGCCGGCCATGAACGCGGTCACGCCGGTACAGGCGGCGCCGAGGTTCTGCGCGAGCGCGCGGGCGGCGTCGCGGACCCGCGCCTGATGCCCGAGATCCCCGCGCGGGTCGGCGCCCGGCGTCTCGTCGAGCTTGTAGAGCGCCTCGCAAAGCTCGAGCATGCACTCCTCGAACGGGACGTTGCGCCCGGCATCCGCGGCCGCCGGGCCGTACGCGGTGCCGAACAACCGCGAATAGAACGCCGCACGCTCGCCGGCCGCGAGCTTCTCGGCGCGGTGGCGCCACCAGTTGGCGACCAGCGGCTCCGCGCCGCCGAGATCGACGCCCACGGCGCCGCTCGCGGACAGGCCGGCGAGCGCCTCGACCGCGGGGATCACGCCCGCGGGCTCGAGATCGGCCGCCAGATAGAGCGACGCGAGCGCCCGCAGCTGCGCCTTGTCGACGCGTGCGGCAACGGGATCGGGAATCGCGATGTCGCCGAGCTCGTCGAGCGCGAACGCCAGGCCGTGCGCGGTCGCGCGCTCGACGAGCCGCTCCCCCGACCGGATGGCGGCCGCGAGCCCGGCATCCGCCGGCGGGGCGATGAGCATGCGCGCCATGATTCAGTGCTGCCCGGCGGGCAAACCGGCGGCGGGGGCCGGCTTGTTGGGGTTGTACGGCGTCGAGTTGCCCTGGATCACCGACATCATCTCGGGCGTCGCCATCTTCTCGAGCGGCAGGTAGTCGCTCTTGAAGTTGACGCGGACTTCGCCCGACAGCTTCGCTTTCACCTCCGCCTTCGATTCGCTGGTGTCGTCGAGCGCCGACCCGACGGTGGCCACGTGTTCCTGCTGCCCCTCGAACGCGGCGTCGGCGGAATACGGCGTGTACCAGCTGCCGTAATGCGCGTTGAGCGATTCCTTGTACTTCTGGCTCTCGCGGTCGTGCATCGACGCGGTGTAGGTACGCTTCGCGGTGTCGCTGGCGCGCATGTCGAACACCACCTTGGCGTTGATCGACCCGTCGGTGACGACGATGCGATTGATGCCGAGCATGACCATCGACGACAGCAGCTGCTGACGCTGCTTCGCCATCTGCAGGCGCGCCGCGGTGACGAGGCGCAGCTCGGACTTGTCGTCGGACAGGTCGGTCACCGGCGGATCGAGGTTGTAGTTCCGGCTGATCTCGGCAAGCCGTTGCTGCGCGTTGTCGCCCTGCGCCACCAGCCGCGTCGGCGCCGCGGCGGCGGCCGCGCCGGCGCTGTCCGCGTCGAACGCGTCGGCGCCGTCCTGCGCCTGCACCGACAGCACGTCAGGGAACGAATCGGCGAGATAGTCGCGGCCGGCCCCCTCGCTGATGTTGTCGCTCATGAACTGGGCGGTGGTCTTGGCGACATTCGCGATCAGCTCGCCATACGCGCGCATCTGCTCGATCGAGCTTTCGACGATCGCCTGGAACACGTTCTTGATCAGGCCTCCTACGAATTTCGGGAAATCGACCTTCTGCACCATCTGGCCGAACTGCTCGACGCCCTGCTTCACCGCGCCGGCCTGGAAGTCCTTGCCGGCGAAGCCGGGATCCTGCGCGAGCTGGCGCTTGGTCGCGGTGACGGGATCGTCGGCCAGCGCTGCGGCGGCCGGCGCCGGACGCGGCTGCGCGATCGGGCGCGCGAGGCCGGTCGGCGGCAGTTCGCCGTTCGCCTCGCGCTCGGCGATCTCGGCATGCACGCCGTTCGGATCGGCCAGGTAGGCGAGCACCCGCACCGTGTCGGCGGCGATGCGGCGGCGCTCGTCGTCGGGCAGGTCGAGGAACGACGGAATCGCGGTCAGCAGGCGGCGCACCTCGGGCCGCGTCGCGTCGAACGCGGCGGCGCTCGTCGGCGGCCGCACCGGGTGAAGCGCGTCGGGGGGAGCGGGCAGGCGCATGGCTCAGTTTCCCCTGGTCGGAGCCGGCGCGGCGGCCGGAGCCGGAGCCGCAGCCGCGGCCGGGGCTGAAGCCGGCGCGGCAGCCGGTGCGGCCGCCGCCGCGGCCGTTTTCGGACTGGGCAGCACGTTGGGATCGGCCGGCGTCGCGTTGCCGGTGATGGTGGCGATCATCTGCGGCGTCGCCATCTTGTCGAGCGGCAGGTAGTCGCTCTTGAAATTGACGTCGACCGCGCCGGACATCTGGATCTTGGTCTGCATCGCCGCGTTGCTGGTTTCCGACGCGGCAGTCGACGCGGTGATGATCGGCTTGTTCTCGTATTCGTAGTCGCCCTTCGCGTAGTAGTCCGCACTGTACTGGCGGCCGTTGTCCTTGTCGTTGCTCGAGTCGTACTTGCCGCCGCGATCGTAGGTGCCCTTGCCGGCATGGGTCGTCTGCACGTTGCCGTCCTTGTCGCGGGCGAGGTCGACCGCGGTCGCGCTACGCTGCTTGGAAAGCGTGTCCTGCGCGCGCACGTCGTAGATGATCTTCGCGGAGATCTTGCCGTCGGTGACGACGATGCGGTTGATGCCCATCAGCACGATCGAGGCCAGCATCTGCTGGCGCTGCTTGGCGAGCTGCATCTTGAAGCGGTTGACGATGGCCAGCTCGGAGGCTTCGTCCGACAGGTCGAAGGTATCGCCGTCGCCCATCTGCAGGCGGGCGCGCACGGTCTTCGACGCTTCGTCGGGGTCGACCCCGTCGCGCACCTGCACGCGCGGGCTCGGCGTATCGCCGCTGTCGTCCATGCCGATCTCGAACAGGTCGGGAAACTGGCCGACCATATGATCGCGCGCCTGGTTCTCCGTCACGTGCTCGTCGGCGAACTGGCCGAGCGATTTCGCCACCTGCGCGATCATTTCCTGATACGCCTTCATCTGCTCGATCGAGCTGTGGGTGATCGACTGGAACACGCCGCTGATCAGGCTGGCGACGAAGGTCGGAAACTTGACCTGGTTCAGCAGCTCGCCCGCGACCGCGGCACCCTCGTGCGCGGCCGACGCGGTGAACGTGGACTTGCCGATGCTGTCGACGGCCTGGTTGTGCGTGTTGAAATCCGCCTCGTGCGCCGAATGATCGGTGTCGTCCAGCGCGCGCGCCGGCGCGGTGCCCACACCGCCCGGAATCTCGTGGCCGGCGAACCCCTCGGGCCGCGCGAGGTAATCGGCGATCAACGCGGTGTTGCGCGCGATGTCGCGGCGATCGGCGTCGGGCATTGCGTTGAACGCCTGCGACCGGGTCAGCATCTGCGCGACGCCGTGGCGCACTTCGTCGGCCGGCACCGGCGGCGTGTGACGCGGGGCGGCCGCGGCGGCGCGCGGCGGCGGCGCGATCGGCGTGGAACGGGCAGCTTGCGGGAACATGGCGACCTCGCGGGAAACGCGTGACGAAGCGATTCAGTTGGCCTGGGCGGACGCGTCCACCGGCAGTTCGAACTCGATGGGGCGCAGGTAGAGACTCACCCGTGCCGGGCAGGCCGCGTCCGTGCGCAGGCTGATGATCGAGAAGCGCCCCGGCCAATGCGCGTCCTCCGGCGTGAACGCGCCCATCCATCGCTCGAGCGCCTGCAGCCCGCGCGGCCGCTCGGCGAGCCCCATCGTCAGCAGGCTGAGGAACGCCGGCGGCACGTCGGGGATCGCCGACAGCAGCACGTAGAGTTCGACATCCGGCCCGTCCGGCCCGAGCCCGAAGGCGAGCAGCGCGCCGTGCGGCGGCAGGTCGAACCGACCGCCGAGCACCAGCCCCAGGAGCTGCATGATGCCGGGCAGGCGATGACCGATGCCGAGCGCATCCATGACCGGCTGCAGATCGGTGAGCCGCAGTGCCTGCGTGCATGCGAACGTGAGCCGCTGGCCGCCGAGATCGCGCTGGGCCGCCATCGTGGTGAACAGCGGCTTGAGCCCGGGCACCATCCGCAGCGCGGCCTGGACGATGCCGGCCAGGTCGCGCGGCAGGTTATCGATCGTGCCGGTGTCGCCGGGCAGCTCGTAGTACACCTTGGACGCGTAGAGGCCGTCGCGGTCGTAGCTGGAGCCGAAGAACGCGCCGTAGTCGAGGTTGCCGCCGGGCCGCGCGAAGCCCCGGAACGGTTCGCTCGCCTGGTCGAACCAGTGCAGCGCTTCACGGCCGATGAAGTCCCGGATCAGCTTGCGCATTTCGCGGGTCGACTCGTCGCGCCGGTCGATCGCGGACGCCTCCGGCGGCAACGGCTCGATCGTGAAGCGCAGCTTGCCCGGCTGGCTTTCCGAGAAGCTGGGCTCGAACGGTACCGCCATCGGCATCAGCGCGTTGTCGCGGAACCGCAGATCGTCGGCGCCGTCGCCGAACGTGCGCAGGAACAGGTCGCGCGACGGCGCGAAGGGATCGGCGGTGCCGAGGCTTCGCGCGGCGCTCTTCAGGCGGCGTTCGACCCGGGCGACGACCGGTTCGCGGAATGAGGTCAGGGGCATGGCTCGGCTCCGGCAGGGTTCGGGAATGGCGCAGCGCACGCAACGCCGGTTCAGTGCGGGCGGTTCGAGTAGAAGCTCGCGCCGTTGTGCGTGCCGACACCGTAGCCCGCCTTCACCGGCACGCCCGCGCCGAGCCCGATGCCCGCGCCGATGTCGCCGACGCCGTCCAGCATCTCGCGCGCCATCGCCGGGATCGGCACCGGCTTCGACGTCATCTGCGGCGCCTCGCGCGGCTGCGAGAACTGCTCGATCTGCGTATCGGTGGTCGCGGTATCGGCCAGCCACAGCTCGCACGCGTTGACCAGGTCGTAGTCGGTGGGGTCGACCGTCGACTTGTGGTTCGACGAGACATCGGGATTGGCGATCTGGTCGATGCTGAGCAGCGGGCCGGTCGCCTTGTTGACGCGATCGACGTTGTTGGCCAGCCATGCGGTGATGATCGTGCCGCAGGTCGCCAGCGTGCGATAGCGCGAGCTGGTGCGCGCGCCGCCCAGATCGTAGGTCGCGACCTGGTCGATCACCTGCCACATGTCCTTGGCGCCGTAGCAGCCGCGGATCTCGGGATCCTGCAGCAGATCGATCATGAACTTGACCTGCGACTGGATCTCGCGCGCGGCGTAATGCGCCATGCCGTAGCCATGCAGCGACAGGTTGCCGGCGAGATCGCGGGCGGCCTTGCGCACCTGCTGGTGGTTGATCGGGTTCGGCACGCTCGCGCGCAGCAGCGAGTCGACTTCGGTCTGGCGCACGAACGACGACACCGACGACACGAAGCGGATCCACAGGTCGTTGAACTCGCGGTTGCCCGCGGTGTTCGGATCGCCGCCCGGCACGCCGAGCGTGATGGCCGCGAAGTTCTTGCGCTCCTGCTCGGAGATGCGGTTCGGCGTTTCGCGCCAGTAGCGATAGAGCAGCTTGCCGGCATTGCCCGGGCCGATCGGCAGCGTGCCGTGCTGGAACTGCTCGACGATGCGGTCGACCACCTGGAACACCTTGAGCTCGTCGAACATCGCGGCGACGATCATCGGGCCCATCACGCGCACGTTGTCGGCGACGATGTTCGCGTCCTCCAGATCCTCGAGGTTCGGCAGGTCGATGCCGAGATCGGCGATAGCGTCCTCGCCGCCGATGTTCTGGACGGTGTTCAGCTCCTCGTTGATGCGGCGGCGCAACTGCGGCTCGTCGGCCTGGATCTTGCGGGCCTGCAGGCCGCGCATCACGCGCGCGAATTCGGTGGTGACCACGCCCGGCTGCTCGCCGCCACGGCCGTCGGGATCGCCCTCGATACACAGCAGCGCCAGCGTCCGCTGCGCGAGCGCGCCGTACGAATTGGCCTCGCCCACCGCCGCGAAGAACTGGCGGGTAAAGGCGTTCATCAGCACGTTGTCGTCGTCCGGCACGGTCCTGCCGCCGTCGACCTTCACGGGCGGCGGCGTGGCGCCGTCCACCGCGAGGATGCCCAGCACCAGCGCGACGAGCGTGATCGACGCGGGCTCGGGATCCGCGCCGTTCGCGCCGTTCACACCATTGACGCCGCCCGCGTCGAGCGTGCCGAACACCAGCTGGCCGTTGATTTCGGAGAGCAACGGCGGGTTGACCAGCGACTTGCTGGCGAGCAGTTCGCGGGTGGCGACGAACAGCGGATCGCACACCTCCGCCACGCCGCCGGACGGCTGCGTGTCGTAGACGACCGCGAGGATGGCCTTGCACAGCGCGAGCTGCTCCCGCTCGGCGGCGACCGGCGGCCGCTTCAGCGACTCGAGCCGGTTGACGATATCGACCAGCCCGTCGCGTGCCCGGGTCTCGAGGTCGACGAGGTCGAGGAAGCGGACTTGATTGTTGACGTGAAACATTTAACTTCTCCTTGAAATCCGGTCGGTTCGGGGGAGTGAGCGGGATCCCGTGTGCAAGTCAGCCGTCGTCGGCACGGCCGTCCTTGCCCGTGCAACCGTCGTCGCCCGCCGCTTCATACGCGTCGATGCGGCCGGACAGCGCCCGCAGTGCCGCCGCCGCGTCGAGGATGCCGATGCCGCAGCCGTCGGCCGCGCCGGGCGCGAACGGGCGCGCGGTGGCAACGACCAGATCGCGTACCGTCGCGCCGTCGAGCGGATAGGCGCGACGCTGCGCGTGCGCGACGAGCAGCGCCGCGGCGCCCGCGACGAACGGCGCGGCGAAACTGGTGCCGGTCGCCAGCTGATAAGCCTCGATCGCGCTCGTCAGCACCCGTTCGCCCGGCGCGCACAGCGCGACGTGCGGGCCGCGCGTCGAGAACGCGGTCGGCCGGCCGTCGTCGCCCACGGCGCCGACCGCGATCACTTGCGGATAGGCGGCGGGCCAGTAGCGGGTCACGCGGCCGTCGTTGCCGCTCGCGGCGACCAGGATGCAGCCGCGCGCGGCGGCATACGCGACCGTGTCGGCATGCGGTTTCGGACGATTGGCGGCGATCGTCGCATCGTCGGTGCCGAAGCTCATGTTGATCACCTTGGCGCCGAGGTCGACCGCCAGCTTGAGCGCGCGATCGAGGTCGGCGATCGCGCCGAGCCCGATCGCATGCGCCTTGCCCGGCAGCCGGGCGGCCGCCAGCGCGCGCATCGGCAGGATCCGGCAGTCGCCGCCGAGCCCGCGCGGCATCGCCACGCCTTCAGCGGCGATGATGCCCGCGCAGCCCATGCCGTGACCGACGAAGCGATCCTCGGGAAAATCGCCGCGATGACCGTGACCGCTCAGCAGTTGCACGCCGGGCGACAAGTCGCCGGGCTCCAGCCGCACCGTATCGGCGCCCGCGCGGAATGCATGGGCGAATTCGGGATGCTGGCGGGCGATGCCGCTGTCGATGAGCCCGACCGTGACGCCGCTGTCGCCCCGCTCGATCGCGTGCGCGTCGGCCATGCGCACCAGCGCGCGCGCATCCTGCGCGAACCGCGCGGCCGGCGGCACGGGCGCGAGGCGGCCGGGCGCGTCCATCGGGACCATCGCCACGTAGTTGGGCGTCACGCTTTCCACGGTCGCGAGCTGGGCGAGCGAGTCGCACAGCGCGCCGATCGGCGTGCCCGCCGGCACGCGCAGCAGCAGCGTGCGGGCCATGCCCGTCATCTGTTCGATCGCGTCGTATCCGAGGTGCGCGTGCCCGGGCACCCAGCGCCCGGCTGCCGCGCTGAACGGGCGCACCGCGAGAAAGCGGCCGGCGAACGCGGCCAGGATGCGGTCGACCGGGCCACCGTCGATGCATTGCGCGGCGGCCAGCGCGCCGCGCGTCACGTCGCGGATCGACGGCACATGCTCGGGCGCTTCGCCGAGCACCAGCTTGACGAGCAGGCTGGTCGGCAGGCTGAACTGACGCTCGCCGGGCGATGCCCAGGGCGTGCCGAGTGCATGGATCGTCATGGCCGAGCCTCCTCATGACCGGGAACGGCGGCCAGGGTCATCGGCTTGGCCGCGGGCGCCGGCGGCGCGAAGGCGCTCAGGTCGAACGCCAGGGCGGCGGCATGCCGGCTCGTCGGCGAGACGGCGAGCTCGCCGGCCCACTGGTCGCGACCGGGCGCGAGCAGCAGTTCGTCGTCCGCCGATTGCAGCACGGCAACCGGGCGATTGCCGATCCGCACCAGCGGCGCGTGCGTGCCGTTGACGAGATTGCGTCCGATCACGCGCAGCAGCGGCGACGCATCGGGCTGCGCATCGGTGGCGGGCGCCACGGGCTCGACCCGCTCGACGCTCGGCGCGGACGCCCGATCGAGCGCCCGGCGCAGCCGGTCCACGGACAGATTGGTGACGCGGCCGATCGCATGCACCATGTCGCGCTGCTCGGCCTGCTGAAATTGCCTGACCGTGCGCACGCCGGCCCATTCCAGCCGCTTGCGGTCTTCGGCCGAGAGCTCGTCGCCCAGCGCGTCGAGCGGCTGGTCCTTGCTGTCCTCGGACAGCGCGATCGCGTTTTCCTCGATCGCCGGCCGCGTGATGGTCGTGAAGACGAGATGGAAGGTGCTGCTGTCGGTGTCGCCCGGGCCGGCGGGACGAATCCAGACCTCGCTTTCGACGAATTCGACATGGGCGCGCAGATCGAGGTTGACGTCCTTGATCGCGAAGGTCAGCGGCAGGTTGAGGTTGCGCGCCTTAATCGCCATCGCCGCCTGCGCGTTGTCGAGCTGGCTCTGCACGGCCTGGATGAAATCCTCGAGACGCAGGCTGGCGTTGCTGTTCATTGCCCCGCTCCATCGATCGGCACGGCTTCGAGCACGATCGCGAGCCGTGCCGGCTCCGGATCGAAGGCCGTGCGGGTCAGGAACCGCGGCAGCTCGCCGACCAGCTCGATGCCGTCGGCGCCCCGCGCGATGCGCAGGTCGAGCGGCAGTTCCATCACCATCGAGCGCACCTGCAGCCCCTGCGCCGCGCCCGCGGTCAGCTGTTCGGCAACGTCGGCGAACGCGCCCAGCGTCTCGCCCAGCGGCCGCGGCGCAATCATGCCGGTTCTCCCCGGCTGGATGCGGGCGCCGCTGGCGCGGTGGGTGCGGCCGGTGCGGCGGGCGTTGCAGACACCGCCGGCACGGTGGCGGGCGCCTGCGTCGCGGCAGGCGCGGGCGCCGCCACCGGCGCAACCTGCACAACCGGGGCAGCGGGCTGGGCGGCCGTCGCCGCCGGCGGTGCGATCCGCGCCGCCGGCCGGCTGTGCCGCTCCAGCAGATTGCGCGACGCCTCGTCGACGAAACGGTCGAGCGGCAGCGTCTCCGACGCGAAATTGATGCTCACTTTCCCGGTCAGCGTCGCCTTGAGATCGGTGTCGGTTTGCGCATTGACCGCAACGGTCGACACCGTGGTGACGACATCGCCCGAGCTACCCCGTCCGCCCCAGGTCGTCTGTCCCGACGACGGGTCGTTCGACGTCGCATACTGCACGGCGGCCCGATCGCGCGCCTTGGCCTGGAAATTGAGGCTGGCGGCGATCGTCCCGTCCTTGACCACGACCCGCTGCATGCCCAGCAGCACCATCGTCGACAGCGTCGACAACCGATGCTGCGCGACGCGTTCGCGGGCACGGGGCAGCACCACCGATTCGAGCGTCTGGGCGTCGAACGCGCCGTCGGCCGCACCGAAATCGGCGAGCCACGCGGGCGCGGGGGCCGCGTCGTCGTCGCCGGGCCGGACCACCGGCGCGAGGCGGTATTCGCCGCCGTCCTGCGTCAGCGTCACGTCGTGCGGATACTGTTCGACCAGCCACGCGCGCGCCTGCCCGTCGGTCACGTTCTCCTGCGTGAACTGGTCCAGCGGCTTGGCCACCGCGCCGACCAGGTCGGCGAAACTCTCGACCTGCTTGATCGAGCTGTCGACGATCGCGTCGTACGTGCCATGCACGAGGCTCGCGACGAAGGTCGGAAAGTCGATCGCATCGGCCAGCGCCGCCGCACGCCGGCCGATGGCGTCCGTCGCCTTCTCCTTGGGCGGCGCCGACGCACCCGGGGCACCGGGCGCCCCGCCGCCGGCCGGCGCCGCTTGCGGCAACGCGCCGTCCTGCCTGCCCGGGTCGCCCGATCCGGACCCGTCGACGATCTCGCGGCCGAACGCGTCGCGAGCCAGTGCCACCGCGGGCACGATCGCGCCGCGTGGTGGCGGAGGGGGAATGTGGCGAGCCATCGCGCGTGTCCCTCAGGGGTCAGGCAGGTTGCGGTTCGCGCGGCGCGGGCTGCGCGCCGCTTGCCGGGAGCGGCGGCGCGCTGTCGGCGCCGTGCACGGTCTGGAAGCGGCCGTCGCCGCTCAGCACCACTTCCGTCACGCCGACCTGATCCTCCTCGCCGGCATGCCGGAACGTAGTGGTGATGCGCAGCGTGACGCTCGCCCGCCCGGGCGTGCCGGAACCGCGACCGATATCCGCGCGGACGACCGCCGTCCAGCCGTCAAGCATCTGTCCCTGGCCCGCGGCAATCGTCACGTCGCCGACCGCGCCGCCCTGCCACGCCCAGTCGATCGACACCGGCGCCGACGTGCGGCCGCTCGGCCCGTCGATGTACGGCCAGTCATCGAGGGTGATGCGCTGGCCGGACATGCGCGGCTGGCCGGCGCCGCCCGCCAGCGCATTGGGGGGCTGGACCAGCCCGGCCAGCTGCGCGAGATCGTAGCTGCGCCCGTCGCGGCGCTCGGTGCGCCGGGTCAGGGTCACGCCGAAGCCGAACTCGCCGCCCGCGGGTGGCGGCTCGACACCGAGCGCGTAGCCCGCGCCCGCCGCGCTGCCGCGATTGATCAGGTGACCGAACGTGCCGCCCGAATGCATGAGCTGGATCACGCCGATGCCGGCCGCTGCCTCGTACTCCGATACGAAATCCTCGTAGGTCATGATGTAGCGGCTGCCGGTCGCGTGGGTCGGCGGAATGGTCCGCGCGCCGGGATGGCCCGGCGTGCCGACCACCCGGTCCAGCGGATCGGTGATCCGCACGAAATACGCGTCGCCGCTGCGATACATGCCCGTCACCACCACCGCATGGAAGAAGTTGACCGGCGCGCGCACGACTTCGGCGACCCAGATCGGCCCGTTCGCTTCCAGCAGCCGCCGAAAGCCTTCGGGCGCGAAGCACGCATTGGGTTCGACCGTGAGCGTCGACACAGCGGCGAACCCCGCCACCTCGGCCGGCGCCAGGCCGTCGCGCATCTGGCGCTCGAGGCTGATGCAGCGCGCCAGCAGCGTCGGATCGACGCTCTGGTTGTCGCGCCAGCCGAGCACCATCGACGCAGCCGTCGCCCAGCACCCCATGTCGGTGGGCTGCGGGGTCATCTGCACGTCGTCCCAGTTCACCGTCCAGTCGTCGGCGCCCAGCGTGCGCGCCGCGTCCGCGGTAACCGACAATGCCTGGCTCATGCCGAAGAAGCCGCGGCTCGGGATCGGCGCCTTCAGATGGCCGACATACGCGAGCGTTCCCGGGGCCATCGTGCCGGTCGACAGGCTGGCGAGATCGCCCGGCGGCACCCAGTGCGGCGGCACGCTGACGATCGGCTTGCCGGCGTCCTGGAACGACTGGGCGACCAGTTGCGAGCAGAAGAAGCTGTCGGTGTCGGCGCCCTCGCCGAGCTCGATGCGGCCGACGAAGCGGCGGCAGCGCTCCGCCGCATCGCCCGACAGCAGGTCGCACGCGCGGCGATCGATCAGGTAGCCGCCGCAGCGGACCAGCCCGACATAGTTGAAGCCGCGATCGAGGTAGTGCGCGGCGGCATCGGCGACCTGCCGCTGCTGCGTATCGGTCAGGCCCGGCACCCGAAACGCGACCGCGAGGCGCGCGTCGGCCAGCGCATCCGCGAGCGGGCGCAACTGGACCCCGCCGGGAATCGCCTCGATCACCTGCCCGCCCTGACCGACGTAGAGCATCGCGTGGCTGACCTCGGCGCCCGAGCCGGCGCGAATCACGCCGGAGCCGGGATTGCCGGTGGTGCTGAGAATGATGTCGCCGATCTCCAGCGCGTCGGTGCCGATCGACAGGCCGCCGACGCCGGGATCGAGCGGAATGTCGTCGCCGAGGCCGCGGGCGGCGAGCCCCAGCGCCTGGCCCGCCGCTTGCGGCTGGCAGGTGCGGCTGGTGACGAGCCGCATGTAGTAATCCCAGTCCCAGTTGCCGTCGGGGCATGCGGTATGGCCGGTCGAGGTGTCGGCCTCGCGATGGCCCATGATCGTCGTGCGGTTGACCGGCAGCTGATACTTGTCGCACAGCGATGCGACCAGCGCCGCCGAGGTTTCGTACTCGAGCTGGGTCGGTGCCAGCGCGTCGAAATGCTGGACGGTGCCGTTGCGACGCGGGTAGTCGGCGCCGCCGCGCTTCACCGCAATATGTTCGATGCCGATGCTGCGCTGGTTCGAGCCCTTGCAGTGCCACGCCGTGTCGGCCTCGGAGACGAACTGGACGACTTCGCCCTCCTGCCCGACCAGGTAATGCGAACTCACCTTGGACGACGCATTGGTGAAGGTATTCACCACCTGCTGGACGGTGGGCACGTCGGCGATGTGGATGATGATGCGGTCGATCGTCTTGCTGCCGCGCCCCTCGTCGAAATTCGGGCTGGCCGCGGTGCGCGTGACGAGACTGTTCTCGCGCGCCCCGAGCGCCAGCGCACTGGCCGTCGCGGGTGGATCGGCGGCCGTATCGTCGTCGCTGTATGGCGGCGTATCGATGCCGTAGGCCTCCGGATCGGCGCCCAGGCCGCGCGACCACGCGAGCGACGACGACGACGGCGACGGCGACGGCGTGGCGAGCGTGCCCGCCGCGGCGCGCGAGACGCCGACGAAGAGGCTCACCGGGCTGCCGACGCTGACGCCGGCCGACAGCGTGACGCCGACGAATTCGCCGCGGGCATTGAACAGTGCCGAAATGCCGCCGGCCGGGCTTTCGCCGACCATCACGCCCGCCGTCGTGCCGGTGCCCGAGAAATCGTCGATATGGCCGCGCAGCAGGCTGATCTGGCCGGTGAGGCTCGCCGACACGATGTAGCCGAAGTCGAGCTCGCCCGACACGAAGACGCCGATGTCGTCGCCATTGGCGTCGAAGATGAGGCCGACCGCGCCCGCGCCCCCGGTTTCCAGCCCGGCGCCCGCGCCGGCGCCGATCGAGACCGACAGGCCGTTGCGCAGCGCTACCGGCAGCAGCAGCATCAGCGACGCGGTGGCCGGGTTCGCGCTCAGTATCGCGCGCAGCGCGGCCCGCTCGACGGTCGACAGCTTGCGCGGTCGTGGCCAGGTAAAGCCGCGGCGCTCGCCGGCAATGCGGAACTCGGTATCCTCGCTCATGCCCTGCGACACGGGTGCCGGTGCGACGGCGAGCGCCGGGCGCGCGGCCGGCGCCGCTGCGGGCGGCGTCGCTGCGGGCGGCGTTGCGATCGGCGTGGCGGCATTGAGCGGCGGAAGCGGACCGAACCCGTCGTCGTAATGGACGTCATGGCGCGGCGCAGCGGGCGCGACGGCCTGCTGCGGCGGGACGGAAACGGCGCCCGGCGCGGCAGGCGCCGGGACGGCGGTCGCGCCCGGCCGCGCGTTGTCGCCCGCCCAGTTCAACAGCGGACTCCTGACGGCGGCGGTGCCGCGCGTCGGGAACACGCGGACCCTGCGCAACCCCCGGTCGCTGAGCCCCGACAGCGACACGTACGGACTGTCGGCATTCGGCAGCACGTCGACCGTCCACGCATCGGCATCGGGCGACGCGGCGGTGGCGAGTCCGAACCACAGCCGGCTCGCGCCCGCGAAGCGCGCCAGCACCGCGGGCGGCACCATGAACACCGCTTCGCCGCGCGGGATCGCCAGCAGGCCGTCCTCGCGGCTGGTATAGAACGTCGACGACGTGCGCCCGTCCTTGCGCATGAACAGCGCGGGATCGGTGGCGATCACCAGTTCCGCGACGCACGGCGCGTGGCCGACGCGAATCGTGAAGCCCAGCATCGGGAAACGGTCGGTCAGGACCATGCGGTTGGGATGGAGTTGCGCTGCCATGTCGTGTCCTCAGCTCTGGTTTTGATCGGGCTCGTCGTGACGGCCGCCGAGCATCGGCTTGCTGCGCGCATCGATCGCGCGCCGTTCGAATTCCTGCGGGGGAAGCATCTCCAGATCCGGTTCCGGGTCGCCGATGTCGGGGATTTCGTGGTGCGTCGCCTCGAACTGGGCAATCGCACGCGCCAGCAGCTGCGCCAGCAGCTTGGCGTGAACCGGGCTGATCGCGACGCGGCTCATCAACTGGACGTTGCCGGACTGCGGCTCGACCTGCCCGGCATCGATCAGGAACTCGAACGCGTTGTGCCCGACCTCGAAATAGTTCGCATAACTGGCGAGCAGCGGCCGTGGCTGGCCGGCCGGCTGGGCCGGATCCGGCGAGGCGTCCGGGAGTGGCTCGATGACGTGCACGACGGCCTCCTTGCGTGGCGACGGGCGGTCTGTCCGTTCTGCTTCGCAAGGAGCGGGCCAATGCGTGTGCGCCGGCGCAAGCGCATGATTTGCCGTGGAATTTCCCGGCCGAGGCGGGATTCGCGAGCGCTGCCCGGCTGTACCATGTGACAGCCGGGGCTGTTACACCGGTGCAGTGTTGCCGGCGTCCAGGTTGTACTTGGCCAGCTTGCGGTACAGCGTCATGCGCGACCAGTTCATCTGGCGCGCCGCCTCCATCTTGTTCCAGTTGGTCTCGCGCAGTACCGAGACCAGCCGCTCGCGCTCCTGTTCGCCGGCGGAAAAGTCCTGCAGGAACAGGCGGCGAAACGCCGGCGGCAAGTCACCCAGCCCGAACGGGCGCCCTTCCGGCGCATCGATGAACAACGCCTCGATCAGGTTGCGCAGCTCGCGCACGTTGCCCGGCCACCGGTAGTGCCGCATGCACTCGAGCAACGCGGGATCGGGCCGCCCCACCCGCATCGCCCGCCGCTGGTTCTGTTCGGCGACGAAGTGATCGACGATCGACGCGATGTCCTCCGGCCGTTCCCGCAGCGGCGGTATCTCGATGCGCGCGACGTTCAGGCGATAAAACAGGTCGGCACGGAAACGGCGTTCGGCGACCAGGTCCTCCAGTCTTTCGTTGCTGGCGGCCACGATCCGGACATCGACCGGACGCCGGCGCAGCGAGCCGACCGGCATCACCGTGCGGTCTTCGAGCAGGCGCAGCAGCTTGGCCTGGACGGCGGGTGGCATCTCGCTGACTTCGTCGAGGAACAGCGTGCCGCCGTCGGCCTCGACGAAGCGGCCGGGAAACGCGTGCTGGGCGCTGGTGAAGGCGCCGCGCTCGTGGCCGAACATCTCGGATTCGAACAGGCTGTCGGGCACCGCGGCGCAGTTCACCGCGATGAACGGCTTGTCGGTCCGGGGGCTGAGGCGATGGACGGCGGTGGCGACCCGCTCCTTGCCGGTGCCGGTTTCGCCGGTCACGAGCACCGTCGTATCGGTCTGCGCGACCTTCGCCAGATAGCGGCGCAGGTCGGTCATCGCCGGGCTCGAGCCGTGCAGCCCGAGGGACGTCGCGCAAATGCCTCCGGTCGTGCTCATGCGCGCGCCGTTCGGCTAGCAAACCGTTGACGGATGATGCGCAGCCCCGATTTTCATCGCCACGTCCCCCGGTGGATGTTGACGCACAAGGCAACCATCCCTATGGCGATTGTCGGCACGCGTTTAATTAGTACTGTGATGCGTGTTGAATGGATGAGCCGCGTGTCACGGCGCCGGCCGATAATCAGTGTAGTGTCTAGATCGACGTTCGTACAACCTGCCGACCACCGACGCTTGCGCACGACCTGCCGGCTCGCCCGTGCGCGGGTGAGCCGATCGGCCGGGGCATGTGCAGACGCGGTAACGAATATGTCATTTCACACATGTTCATCAATCCGTCCGTCATCAAGGCACGGCGACCGGGCCCGCGCATCCCGCACTTCCTGACGCAGTTGCTCCATCTGCCGGAGTACGAGCCGCGCGTGGCGGTACAGCGCCTGCCCGGCCGCGGTCGGCTTCACGCCCTGCGGGCTGCGCACCAGCAGCGTGACGCCGATGTCGCCTTCGAGCTTCGCGATCTGCTGGCTCAGCGACGGCTGCGCGACGAACAGTTTCTCGGCCGCTTTCCCGATGCTCCCATATTCCACGATGCTGACGAAGTAACAGAGCTGACGCATGTCCATGGCGGCCCGGTCGACACGAAAGTCATAGGATGCCCCTATGACCGGCACACTCAAACGGCATTTCCGATGCGCGTGCGCTTCGCCTAAAGTCTCTTCATGCCCAGTCAGAGCAGCCGGCCTGCCCGGCAATGGAGGTAACAGTGGATGCTCCCCGGTCGCATGCCAGCGACGATGCCCAACCGGTCGCGACCGACCTGATCAGCGCCGAACGTGCGGTCGCCCTCGCGGCCACGCTCGATCATCCGATCGTTCCCGCGGCGGGCGACGTATTGCCGCCTGCCTGGCACTGGCTATATTTTTGGTCGATCGCGCAGCAGGCCGAGCTCGGCCCGGACGGCCATCCGCGCAAGGGCGGCTTCCTGCCGGACCTCGGGCTGCCGCGGCGCATGTGGGCCGGTGGCCGGCTGACGTTCGAACGCCCGCTGACGATCGGCGCGATCGCGACGCGCACGTCGCGCGTGCTGTCGATCGAACGCAAGGAAGGCCGCAGCGGCACGCTCGGCTTCGTCACCGTCGAGCACGTAATCGAATCCGCGGGCGAGGTCGCGATCCGCGAGGAACACGACATCGTCTATCGCGGCCCGGCCGCGCCCGGCGCCGCCGCGCCCCCGCCGAAGGCCGCGCCCGACCATGCGCAATGGCAGCGCGACGTCGCGCCCGACGAAGTCATGCTGTTCCGCTATTCCGCGCTCACCTTCAACGGCCATCGCATTCACTACGACCGCACCTACGTGCGCGACGTCGAAGGCTATCCGGACCTCGTCGTGCACGGCCCGCTGATCTCGACGCTGCTGCTCGACCTCGTGACGCGCTCGCTGCCCGGCGCGACGATCGGCGAATACGCGTACCGCGCGGTGCGGCCGACCTTCCTCGGCAACACCTTCAGCGTGTGCGGCCGCCTCGCCGACGACGGCAAGAGCATCGACCTCTGGGCCAGGGATCACGACGGCTGGCTGACCATGTCCGCGAGCGCGACCCTCGCATAGGGCCTGTTCCGACGCTTTCCGACACGCCTGCCGGCGAGATCCCTGCGCTGCTGCCGCCCGGTATCGCGCCGGGCGACGATCCGCGCATGGATCCGGTGCCGGCGCTCGGCCAGCATACCGATGCCGTGCTGCGCGAACTCGGTTACGCCGACGAACAGATTCACACGCTGCACGCGTCCGGCGCCGTCTGACCGGGCCTTTCCGCCGGGTGTCGGCGCTCAATAGGCCGCGACCTTTTCGGCATCCCGCCGCTCAATGGGCTTCCTGGATTTCGCCAGTGCCGTGACAAACAACATGGTTGCGATTCCGCCGGCAATCAGTGCCGGGTAAGCTGCCAGGATCTGGAACAAGGAATACTTCCAGCTCAACGGACGCCCGACGCCCAGCATTGCCGCATAGAACCACGAGACTGCGGAGACGACGCCCACGAAAATGGCAACCATGCGCCGTTCAAAGGAAAGCTTCAGCAGGGACCCCGCCTTCTGCAATGCCGGAAGAACCGCGGAGTGCAACGCGATACCGTTGAAGGTCAGCAACGCGACGATGCCGATCTTGGCCTGCAGCTTGGGGTTATGGAGATACGTGAGACCCTGGGTCCGCATATCGAAGGCAATGATCGCGATGCCGGTGACCCAAAGCACCGTCAGCGCCAACGTGACGGTGTGCTGCAGACTGGGCAGGTTGACCTGGGCAAGATCGGCAGGCGCGTCGGAATCCAGAAGCCGCTTGATCATGGCAATGTCACTGGTCAGCACGAGACCGATCGCGACACAGCAGGCGATGAGATGAACAAAGACGATTCCCATTCGTACGAATTCCACTTTCCGTTTCCTTTTCGCGCATTGCGCAAATTTAAGTTGTAAAGGTCGAAAATCGGGTTGAGTCTCCCCAATGCATTAGTAGTCCGATGCAAATAATTAATTCGACCGCGAATCCCGCTGTCAAGTCGGTTCCAGTCCGGCATGACAGGCACAACTCGGCGAGCCGATCACGGCGCGCCGGATCCTATCGGGCTGCATGTAGTCGAATCGATACCCGTTGCGAGTTCGACCGCTTGATCAAGTCCGCACGGTCTGCGGGCTTGCAGAGTCGGATGGGTGGCCATCCAGGTGTCCGGCACGTCGTTGACATGCAGAATGAAACATCGCCCAACCGCCGGACGCCGCCGGACGACCCGCAAAATTTACGGCATGTGGCCTCGACGAATCAACCCGACTTGTTACGAAATGCAAAGACGGTTACGGGTGATAAATCGGATCGGCGCAGGGTCGGACCCGGACGTCATTCCCATGATCAGGAGTGCGGCGTAATGTCGCCATTTAGATCTGGCATCGCCCGACGCCCTACTTCCTTTTACATTTCCACGAAAAATGCTGAAGGGGTCGCAGGCAACAATGCACGTTGCGAAATTTTCATATGTGGAATAGGTCATTTTCACCTGATCAAATTGGCATCCAGCATCGAATTTTCAGACGGAATGATCCACGTATGCGAACCCGGCGGGCGAATCAAGTTGCCGTCAAACCTGCCGACGCTGACATAGAATGAAAAGAGCGCTGATGGCAAAAAGGGGTGCCAACATGAGACGCCTTTATTTCCTCGTACCCGATACGCAGATGGCGAAGGCGATCGTCGATGACTTGCTGCGCGCGCGCATCATCTGGCGCCACATCCACGTCCTCGCCGATCACAGTGTCACGCTCGATGAGTTACCCGAAGCGTCTCTACTGCAAAGCAGCGATGTCGTGCACGCGCTCGAGCGCGGCGTCGCACTCGGCGGTGCGACGGGCGCGCTCATCGGCCTCGTCGCGCTGGTCTTCCCTCCTGCCGAGCTCGTGATCGCGGGCGGCGCCGTCGTCGCCCTGACGTTGGCGGGAGCGGGCTTCGGCGCGTGGACGGCCGGGATGATCGGCATCGCCGAGCCCAACGCGCGACTCGAGCGATTTCGGGAAGCGATCAAGGAAGGCCAGATTCTGATCATGGCCGACGTGCCGGCATTGCGAGAGCAGGAAATCGAGCAGATGGTCGCCCAGCATTTTCCGAAGGCGGATCTGGAAGGCGGCGAGCCTACGACACCGGTTTTCCCCTGACAAACGAAAACAGGCATGCACGGCACCCGAGGCCGTCCCCGCGTCGAATGTGCGGCCTCAGGCCAGTGTGAAATCGGCAATCGTCCACGCTGAAGAATTGTCGGGGTACTTACGGTAACCCGGCACGAGGGCTGTTCCGTGACAGCCCCAACCCGTTTGGCGTTGCACCCAATCAGACGCCCACGATCGCGCGTCATCACAATCCGCGTTCCATGTCGCGCCGGCTCCCGCCGGCACGCCGATCCTGAACGTCGAGCAGAACGTCGTGTTGCCATGCAAGGCGCAGGGTTTTTGCACCTTGCGTTGGCACTCATATCTGCCATTCTGAATCGAACAAGGGACGTATTTTCGACGCGCGTGACGCGTGCTGAACCCCAGTGCCGGAGCTGAACCGTCAGCAAGGAGGTCGTATGGAACTGCACATTCAATCACACCATTGGGTGCGGCGCACACCGGACTGGCTCGCCGCAGCCGTCGCCGGCCTTGCGGGTGGCGCGCTGGTGATCGTGCTCGAATTCTTCTGGTCGACCATGGTGCTCGATGAAAGCCCGTGGCAGCCGACCCACAAGATCGCGGCGATGGTGATGGGCCACGGTGCGCTCGAACAGATGTCGGTCTTCAGCTTCGGCATCGTGGGAACGGCGCTGCTGTTGCACTACGTGCTCGGCGCGATCATGGGGATGATGCTCGCCGCGATCATGGCCCCGTTCCGCTTCGATTCCAGCGTCGGCATGGAGGCTGTCGTCGGGCTGGCTTTCGGGATCGTCGCGTACGTGTGGAACTTCTACGTGATGACCGCCGTGTTCCCATGGTTCATCTCGGAGCGGGGTTCCGGACCCTTGTTGGCCAACCTGCTGTTCGGCGTGGTCACCGCCGTCGTCTACGGCATGCTCGAACGGCGCAAGCAGAAAGCGATGCAGTGACATGCGGTTGCTTCCCGCCGCGCGAAACGACCGCCCCGACACCCCATGCCGGAGGCGACCGTTTTGCTTGTCATCGCGGCAGGGGGTGCCGACATGCGTGCGATGCGTGCAGGGGGGCGTGCTTCCTCCTTGCGCTGCCTTGCACGATGCAGAGGAGCGAACTACCTTTTCTTTTGAAGCCGCCGACGACACTTGGTGAATCGGTCTTGGCAGACTGCCGATAAAAAGTGATACGAAATGCGGCATGGCGGCACGACGATGCCCGGAGCGCCGGTTGGCGGCCCCGGCGAGTGACGCGCGGCGAGGCGGCCCATGGTGCTTGCGATTGCCCTGATCCTGATCATCGTGTTGGCGGTGGGGTTTCACTTTGCCAGTCCCTGGTGGATCACGCCGATCGCGTCGAACTGGGTGCGCATGGACGACATGCTGACGATCACGCTCGTCATCACCGGCGCGTTCTTCATCGCAATCAACCTGTTCATCGCGATCGCGCTGATGCGCTACCGCCACCGCGGCGGCCATCGCGCGGCCTACGAGCCGCACAACAGGCGGCTGGAATGGTGGCTGATCGGCCTGACCGCCGTCGGCGTGGCGGCGTTGCTGGCACCCGGTCTCTTCGTCTACGCGGACTACATCCGGCCGCCGCACAACGTGCTGCGGATGGAGGTGCTCGGCCGGCAATGGCAATGGCGCTTCCGCTTCGCCGGCCCCGGCGGCAAGCTGGGCACGACGGACGTGCGCTACATCAGCAACGACAACCCCTTCGGCCTGAACCCCGCGGACCCCAACGGCCGCGACAACTACCTGATCGAGACGCCCGAGGTGCACCTGCCGCTGAACCAGCCGGTCCAGGTCCTGACACGGTCGCTCGACGTGCTGCACGACTTCTATGTCCCGCCGTTCCGTGCACGCATGAACATGGTGCCCGGCATGGTGACGAGCTTCTGGTTCACGCCGACCAAGGCGGGGCGTTACGACATCCTGTGCGCGCAGCTTTGCGGAATCGGGCATGCCGGCATGCGCGGCGTGGTGGTGGTGGAAGACGAGGCATCGTTCTCGCGCTGGCTGGCGCAGCAGCCCACCTTCGCGCAGCGGCAGCAGGCCAGCGTGCAGGCCGCGGCGGCCGCGCCGGGCGGCAGCGCCCAGGCGCTTGCCGACCAGGGCAAGGCGCTCGCGGCGGCCAAGGGCTGCTTCGCATGCCATACCGTGGACGGCAGCCCGCGCGTGGGCCCCACCTGGAAGGGCCTGTACGGCAAGACCGAAACGATGGCCGACGGCAGCACCGCGAAGGTGGACGAAGCCTATCTGCGCGCCTTCATCCGCAATCCGACGGCCCGCGTCGTGAAGGGCTATTCACCCATCATGCCGCATTTCGACCTGAGCGAGCAGGAGCTGACCGCGCTGGTGACCTACATCGAATCGCAAGGCGGACCGGCCACCAGCAGCGCGGCCAACCGCCAGCCCTAGCGGAGCAGACGCAATGCCCTACGCGCACCTCGACCACGCCCCGAAAAGCTTCTGGACCCGCTATGTCTGGAGCCAGGACCACAAGGTCATCGCCGTGCAGTATTCGCTGACGGCCATCGCCATCGGCCTGGTCGGCCTCGTCCTGTCGGACCTGATGCGGTTGCAGCTCGGCTTTCCCGGCAAGTTCAGCTTCATCGACGCCAACCACTACTACCAGTTCGTCACCATGCACGGGATGATCATGGTGATCTACCTGCTGACCGCGCTGTTCCTGGGCGGCTTCGGCAACTACCTGATCCCGCTGATGCTGGGCGCGCGCGACATGGTGTTCCCGTTTCTCAACATGCTGAGCTACTGGGTCTACCTGCTGGCCGTGCTGGTGCTGGTGGCGAGTTTCTTCGTGCCGGGCGGACCGACCGGCGCGGGCTGGACGCTGTATCCGCCCCAGGCCATCCTGCCAGGCACGCCGGGCGTGGAATGGGGCATCGTGCTGATGCTCGTGTCGCTGGCGATCTTCATCGTCGCGGCAACCATGGGCGGGCTGAACTACGTCACCACCACGCTGCAGGCGCGCACGCGCGGCATGACGCTCATGCGCATGCCGCTCACGGTGTGGGGCATCTTCATCGCGACCATCATGGCGCTGCTGGCGTTTCCGGCGCTGTTCGTGTCGGCGGTGATGATGCTGCTCGACCGGACACTCGGCACCAGTTTCTTCATCCCCGCCGTGGTGTCGATGGGGCAGCCGCTCAAGCATGTCGGCGGCAGCCCGCTGCTGTTCCAGCACCTGTTCTGGTTCTTCGGGCATCCGGAGGTCTACATCGTCGCGCTGCCGGCCTTCGGCATCGCGTCGGACCTCATCAGCACCCATGCGCGCAAGAGCATCTTCGGCTACCGGATGATGGTGTGGGCCATCGTCATCATCGGCGCCCTGAGCTTCGTGGTCTGGGCGCACCACATGTTCATCGCCGGCATGGATCCGTACTTCGGCTTCTTCTTCGCCACCACCACGCTCATCATCGCCATCCCGACCGCCCTCAAGGTCTACAACTGGGTGCTGACGCTGTGGCGCGGCGATATCCACCTCACCGTGCCGATGCTGTTCGCCATCGGCTTCATCAGCACCTTCGTCCTGGGCGGACTGACCGGGCTCTATCTCGGCAACGTGAGCGTGGACATTCCGCTGTCGAACACGTACTTCGTGGTGGCGCACTTCCATATGGTGATGGCCGTGTCGCCGATCCTCGTGGTGTTCGGCGGCCTCTACCACTGGTATCCGAAGGTGACGGGCCGCATGCTCGACGACCGGCTCGGGCGCGCGCACTTCTGGGCCACCTTCCTCGGCACGTATGCGATCTACTTCCCGATGCACTATCTCGGCATCCTCGGCATGCCGCGGCGGTATTACGCGTATGAGGGCTACAGCTTCATTCCGCACTCGGCGCAGACGCTCAACACGTTCATCACCGTCGTCGCGCTGATCGTGGCGGTCGCGCAGTTGCTGTTCCTCTACAACCTGGCGTGGAGCCTCGTGCGCGGCAAACGTGCCGACGGCAACCCGTGGCGAGCCACCACGCTGGAATGGCAGACGCCGCAAACGCCGCCGGTGCACGGCAACTGGGGGGCCACGCAGCCCGTCGTCTACCGTTGGGCGTACGAATACAGCCCGCCGGGACAGGTGGAAGACTTCGTCCCGCAGAATCAGCCGCCCGCCACGGAGACTACCCCTGAACCGGCCCACCCGACGCTTCAACCCGGCGAGGTACGCAAATGACCACCCTGCCGCGCCCGTTCGTTCCGGACACGCCGCCTGTCTTGCCGAATGCGAGCCGCGTCGGCCTGATCGTCTTCATGGCCGTGGCAACGGCATTGTTTTCATTGCTGCTGCTCGCTTACGGCATGCGCATGCGCGAGGCCGACTGGCAGCCGATTCCGCATCCGGCGCTGCTGTGGTGGAACACGGGCGCACTGGCGCTGGCAAGCCTGGCCATGCAGCGTGCCCGGCAACTGAGCGCGCGCCGCTTGGCGTGGCTGGTGTCCGGCGGTGTGCTGGCCGCCGTGTTCGTGATCGGGCAACTGATCGCCTGGCGCATGCTGTCGGCGGACGGGCAGACCGTCACCGTCAACCCTTCCAACAGCTTCCTCTACCTGCTCACCGGCCTGCACGGATTGCACGTGCTGGGCGGGCTGGCGGCCTGGGCCGTGACGATCGCGCAGCGCCGGCGTGTGGATCCGTTCCGGGCCCAGCGTGCGATCGCGCTCTGCGCCCTCTACTGGCATTTCCTGCTGGCGGTCTGGCTCGTGCTGCTCGCGGCGATGTGGTGGCTCACCCCCGGGATCGTCGCCGCCATCTGCGGGCCGCTGTATGGAGCCACGCCATGACCTCGCCCACGCTCCCGCCCGAATCCGCTGCCCCCCCGTCCGCCGACGCCGGGCCTGACGGCTGGCGCGGCATCGTCACGGACTGGTCCGCCGACCGCGAAGCCTTCAAGGTGCCGTGGGGCAAGGCGATGATGTGGATCTTCCTGCTGTCGGACACCTTCGTGTTCAGCAGCTTCCTGATCGGCTACATGACGGTGCGCATGTCGACCACGGCGCCGTGGCCCGACACCGCCAAGGTGTTCGGGCTCACCGTGGGCGGCGTGGAGGTGCCGTTGCTGCTGATCGCCATCATGACGTTCACCCTGATCAGCAGCAGTGGCACCATGGCGATGGCCGTCAACTTCGGCTACCGGCGCAACACCAAGCCCGCCGCCGCGCTGTTGCTGGCGACCGCGCTGCTGGGCGCGACCTTCGTGTCGCTGCAGGCCTTCGAATGGAGCAACCTGATCTTCCGTGAAGGCATACGCCCATGGGGCAACCCGATCGGTGCGGCCCAGTTCGGCGCATGCTTCTTCCTGATCACCGGATTCCACGGCTTTCACGTGACCTGCGGCGTGATCTACCTGCTGCTGGTCGCACGCAAGATCCTGCAGCCGGGGTTCGCCGAGCACGGCAACTTCCAGATCGTCGAGATCGCCGGCCTGTACTGGCACTTCGTCGATCTGGTGTGGGTGTTCATCTTCGCGCTGTTCTATTTGTGGTGAGGCAGGCCATGGACCATACCGATCCCGCCGATCGACCCGACGCCGCGCACGGCCAGCAGCATCCCATCGGCATCTACCTGAAAATCTGGGGCCTGCTGTTCGTCCTGAGCACGCTGTCGTACCTGGTGGACTATTTCAACGTGCAGGGGCTGTTGCGCTGGGTGCTGATCGTCGTGCTCATGATCGCCAAGGCCGGGCTGATCGTGTCGATCTTCATGCACATGATGTGGGAGCGGCTGGCACTGGTGTACGCGATCCTGATACCGCCGCTGTGCCTGCTGGTGCTCATGGTGCTGATGGCGGCCGAAGCGCATCATACGTTCGGGATGCGGGAACTCTTCTTTCACTGATCTGTTTGCCTGTTCGTTCTTCAGGCGATTGGCGCTTCGCATGACGTACGATCCGGCGCGAATCGAAGTTCGCCTGGAGATGCTCGAAAGCAGTCTTCGACCGCACCCTATATCGCTCCGTCCCCCAGACCCGGTGCATGCCGGGGCGGCATGCTTGACATATGTACGCAGGAATAGCGAACCCCTGACCCAAGGCGACTAAAATGCAGTCATGGTTGCGTTCCTCGAGGAGGCTGCCATGACTCAGTCAATGATTGGTTGGATAGTGGGTTTTATTGCGGTTGCAGTAGTCGCGATCTCGCTGGCGCGCCGTTACCGGAGCGAACATCCGGGCGTCGGGATGATTCAGTGGCTGGATTCCCATCACATGGGGTGGATGCATCGCAAGCATTGAGATCTGCGCATGGTCGGAAACAGCAGCGCCTTGCCAAAATTTGCCGCAGGCGAATCTCGCAGGGACGGGCGGGCTTGCGCGGTCGACTGCGGCAAGTCTCACCCCGGGTCTGTGCGAGGGAAGCATTGTGGATGACGAAGTGTGCACGACGCTCACGCATGTGGCACGCCTTCGAGTGATGAAGACGATGTCCGGGCGCTATCGCGGAATCGTTCACCTGCACCGCATCGGGGACGAGCCAGGCACCTACGAGAAACACAATACGGAAAGGGATTTCGCAACGGACATCGAGGCGCGTCACGCCGCTCGGGCACTCGCGCGCACATTGTTTGAAGCGCAGACGCCGGACCACGAAAAGGCGTCGGGAATCGATTGAATCTGCGTTGGCGGCTGAATCATCACGCATCGCCGATCGGCATCGCACGGCCGTCAACCCGTGGCGCGGCAGTCGCACAATGCGGCCCGTCGCCTGTCGGGACCCGACGTTTGATCCGACGCATAAAGTGCACCGATCACGGTTCTCGTGTTCGCAATGGCGAGTACACTGAAAACTCGGTAGAAGCAGGAGAATGTGATGATTGACCCTGGCCCCCAAAGCACTTTCCGAGGGCTGCCGCTTACCGTGGAGCAGGACGCGGAAGTGAGGCACTACATCAAGGACCGAACTCGGCGTGGGCTACCATGGGACACGGCGGAGTTGAGCGCGATGCTCAACGACATGCTGCATCCCCCGAGTGATGGTGATGCTGACGGTGACGACGTCACCTCCCCGCCAGACGAAACGAGAGCCGCCGCCGAGCGTGCAACCGCGTCGATCGACGAAGCGATGGACCCCATCGAGGCCAATGAGGAATGGAATGCGGCCATGGAGTCGGAAGGGATGAAAGGACCCCGACGATAACCTGCCGCCGCCAGCCTGCTCGCAGCAGGCTTTGGCGTTCCTGGCGCTGCCAGATCGCTCCGTCAAGCTGCTACCTGAGAAGCAGCGACCTTGTTCCTGCCGGTTGTCTTCGCAAAGTACAGCGCCTCGTCGGCCTCCCTGATCACCGCACTGGGATCGCCGTCTTGATCGGGCGTCCAGGTAGCCAGACCAATACTGGCTGTGACTCGCCCATATTCGCTGCCGGCGTGCTCAAGTGCCAGATCGTCGATTGCCGCACGAATCCGTTCTGCAATCTGCGCGGCTCCGGTTTGCGGCGTGTCCGGGAGCAGCACGACGAACTCCTCCCCACCGTAGCGAGCCGCAGTATCGACCGGGCGTCGGATGTTCTCGCCGATGCAACGGGCGACCGCAGCCAGCGCGTCATCCCCTGCCTGGTGGCCGTAAGTATCGTTGTAAGCCTTGAAGCGGTCGACGTCGACGAACAGCAGCGAGAAGACGGAATGCGCCCGCCTGGCGCGACGCCACTCCCGATCCAGCACCTCCCCAAAACTGCGGCGATTGTTCAGGCCAGTGAGCCCGTCGGTGCGTGCCAGCAGTACCAGTTCGGACTCGGCCCGCATCCGGCGGCGCAGTTGCCCGCTGAGCATGACGGACACCGTGATGAACGCGACGCCGAACGTCGCCACCAGTGCGCCGATCGTCACGGCGCGGTGCCGCCACGCCGCATAAATGTCCTGCTCGCCTTCTGCGACCATGATAATCAGCGGCAGCTTCGGCAGGTGCTTGAAATAGTAGAGACGACGTACCCCGTCGATTGAAGCCGTTTCCGAGAATACGCCCTCCGGCGCACTCTGAAATCGTCGAAAGGTCGCAGCCTTACTGATATCGCGACCGATGACGCTGACGTTGTAAGGTTGACGCATCACCATGATGCCATCCTTGCCGATCAGCGACATCGAACCGTGCGGCCCCAGCGACAGGCCCGCAAACAGGTGGTGGAAGTACTCGAGGTTGAGCCCGATCAGTGCGATGCCGGCGAACGACCCGTCCGGGTTCGAAATGCGCCGCGACAGCGCAATGCTCGGCGTGCCGCTGCGCAAGCGCGACGCGAACGGATCGCTGACATAGAGTCCAACATCGGGATTGTCGCGATGCACGGTGAAGTATTTGCGATCGGCGAAATTGCCCGTGCGGGGTACGTCGTTGGCCGAATCCAGAATGATGTTGCCGTCCGCGTCCAGCACCAGCATCGAGCCGATAAACTGCGCCGTCATCGCTTGGTCAAATAGCACGGCGCGCCGCAAGCTTGGCTGAGCGGCCATTACATCGGGGCGCTGAAGGCCGTGGATCACGGCTTGCAACGATAGGTCGTACAGCTCGAAGTTCCGTTCGATGTCGCGCTCGGCTATCAGGCCGAGATTGCGCGAAGTTTCGCTGGCGCGGTCGAGTGCGTCGTAGCGGCTCTGGAATAGCTGCAGTATGCACAGGCCCATCAATGCGCAGGCGATCACAATGCCGACCACCACGATGACGAAGGGGGCCGCAGTCCGACGATTCATGGTCTCCTCACCGAATAATGAGCTGCGCCCAAGGCCGTGTGTGTTTTCCGCATACTAAATCGGACAGGTGCATTTGAAAACTCGGTGCGATTCCGACCAGAACTCGAACAGCAAAAAGCAACTTTGTGTCCGACCGATGACAACGATCAGTGCCGGACGGTCGTACTGCCCTCTACCCCGCCGACATACCTGCAAACATCACTCCAATGATGCAGCAGTACCTGCTCGTTATCTGACGAGGCACTGCGTTTGAACCTACGCCAGGGCCGACGCTTGCGCTTTCGGGGATCGGTCGTCATCTACCGGGATCGAATGGACACCGCCCTCCCGCCGGACCCTGCGTCCCCGAACTCGACCCGAAGCCGCCGTTCGAGCCGCCAGCGCTGCAACGGCAGTTATCGGAGAGATCCGGCCGTCCGGGCCGGTCCCCTCACGAGCAACGGTTTCGCCTTTGTGGAACGTTTGTCGATTGACCACAAGGCGATCGCTCGACGGCCCAGGCTTACTGGTTGAACCCTGCGTTACGCAGCGCTTCCTCGGCGGCCTCGTGGTCTTGAGCCGATGTTCCGCCGGAAACACCGATGCCCCCGACCAGACGCCCTTCGTGAAAGATCGGTACGCCACCGCCGACCGGCATCAGCCGCGGATGGTGCGCCAGCGGGGCAACGGCAGGTTCGGCCATGTACTGATTCCATTGGTGCGTGGCCATGCCGAACGACGCGGCGGTCCATGCCTTGTCGATGGCGACGTCAACCGTCAGGAACGGGGCGGCATCCGCGCGCTCGAAAGCGCGCAGGTGACCGCCTGCATCGGTAATCGCGATGGTCGCGGCGAATCCTCGCGCGGCGCACGCGTGGCGCGCTTCGGCGATCAGTGCTTGTGCGGCTTCCAGGCTGATCGTGGTCGTGTTGATGATGGGCGATGTCATGTTGATCCTCGTTGTCTGAAGGGTTCGGTAATTGGCGACGACGGCCTTGCCGGTCATGTTGCCGCCTCGACCAGCGATTGAGGCCATGTTATCTTTCGTCGATATGCGGATAAATGCCCGCCGAGCCCAAACACTTTCGTCATTTCAATGAAAATGATTCGACTCGATGACGTCCAGATCTTTGTGCACACGGTGGATTACGGCAGCTTCTCGGAGGCGGCGCGCCAGCTGAATATCGCGCCGGCACACGCGAGTGCATCCGTGCAGCGGCTCGAGAAGGCGCTGGACACGCGCCTGTTCACGCGGTCGACGCGAAGCATGCAATTGTCGGAGGCGGGAGAGCGTTACCTGCCGCATGCGCGGGTCATGATGGGTGCGCTGGAGCAAGGCCAGCAGGCCCTGGCAAACAGCCGGGGGGCGCTGTCCGGCCCGCTGCGGCTGTCCGCTCCGTCTGACTTCGGTCGAAACCTGCTGTTGCCCTGGCTGGATGATTTTCAGCACCGGCACCCTGGCTTGTCGCTGCACCTGAAAATGAGCGACCGTGCGGCCGACCTGATCCGCCAGCCGCTGGATGCAGTCGTGCGCTACGGAGCGCTGCCGGATTCGTCGCTTCTGGCCATGAAGTTGGTCGACAACAACCGGCGTGCATTGTGTGCCGCGCCGTCGTACCTCGAACGGCATGGTGCGCCGGCCAAAGTCGACGACCTGCGGCGGCACAACTGCCTTCGGTACGTCTGGAGCGAGCAGATACATGAGCGCTGGCGCTTTACTCCGCCCGGCGGCGACCGCACCGTGGCGGTCACGGGCAATCGCATCAGCGACGATGCCGATGCGGTTCGTCGCTGGGCGATAGCCGGGGAAGGTCTTATCTATAAGTCGCGGCTGGACCTCATCGATGATCTGAAGGCTGGGCGGCTGATGGAGTTATTTCCGCCGGAATATTGTGAGCCTGCACCGTTGCACTTGATTTGTGCGCACCGCGCGCAACTCACGCCGACGATCAACGAGTTGCATGCCTTTCTACGGGAGCGCTGCGCTGCATTGCTTTCCAGCCATCCCCCAGGTGGCGCTCAGGCTGTACTCGCGACTTGAATGGCCGCAGCCAGGATGCAACGGATGCCTGAACATTCGAACCCCATTGATCACGAAGGGCGACTGTTGGCCGAACTCCGCCTTCGCGCACCGGCGGCTTTTGCGCTCATGCAGCGGCCTCGCGCATCAGTCGTTCGCGCGTCATCCACAGATTGCTCAGAGCGAACAGCGTGTGCAACTCTGCGGGCTCTCATCAAGCCGCGATAGCGCACCTTTAGATGCCACCGTGCGCGGCGATGAACATGGCGACGGCCGACCGGCAATAGGATTCGATTTCGTTGTCGTCCTCTGCTCTCGCCTCATCGAAGCGTGCGATAAGCAGGAGATCCGATCCTTTGAAAAGCGCGGCGAACAAGCGGGCGGACCGGGGAGCATCGGGTATGTTCAGAATTGCTTTCGCGTGCAGCTGGCGCAACACGGCCTCGATCTGGGCGATGACATGGGCGGGCCCGGCTTCGTAATGGAGCTTGCTTAACGCCTTTTGATTCGTCTTGTCGGCCAAAACCATGGCTTCGACACTGCGGACGTCCGGGCTCAACAGCGTGCGAAGCAGGGATGATCCCACCGCCATGAGCTGATCTTCGGCCGAACCGTCGACGCCTTCACAAAGGGCCTGCGGTGCAAACTCATCACAGCGGGCCACCATGGCCGCGCTGAACAGCGCCTCCTTGTTCTGGAAGTGCCGATAGATGCTTAGCTTGGATATCTTCGCCCGCTGCGCGACCTTGTCCATGGTCGTCGCTTGAAACCCCAATTCAACAAAGAGTTCGCAGGCGGCGTCGACAATCGTTTGGCGAAGCGCCTCGTTGGCGGGCCGACCGCGCCGGCCCTGGCTGTTTTCGGTCACGGCAATTCCAGTACTTGACAGTATTCAAATTCTCGCATTACGATACCACGCGGTATCTTAAATGTGCAAGCCAACGGTAGCTTTCGACCGGTTGCCCAGATCAGGTTTCCCCGGGTCGCCCGGCGATATCGAATGCGGCATTGTCCGGCCGTCAACGCAGTGATGGGCGACTTGCTCGCCAATGCCGAAGTCCTGCCCGTTGACTGCATCAAGCGCGTATCGCTGGCCGATATTGCACACCACGCCCAGCCCCCCAATCACAACACGGAGCCCATCACCATGGATGACGTCATCATCATCGGCGGCAGCTTTGCCGGCCTCGCCGCCGCCCTGCAGCTCGGGCGTGCCCGCCGCAAGGTCACGGTTCTCGATACCGGCCGGCCGCGCAACCGCTTTGCGGGCCACTCGCATGGCTTGCTCGGCCACGATCATAAGCCGCCGCTGGACATCCTGGTCGAGGCGCGGCAGCAGTTGACGCGCTATCCAACGATCAGGCTGGTCAATGCCCGGGCCGAGAGCGTGTCTGGCGCCATCGGCGATTTCTGCGTCGTCACTGACGATAACGAAAGCCTGAGGGCGCACCGCCTGATCCTGAGCTATGGCGTCGCCGACCAGATGCCGGATATTCCTGGCTTTGCCGAAAGCTGGGGCACGTCCATCGTGCCCTGCCCCTATTGCGACGGCTTTGAAGTCGCCGGCCAGCATTGGGGCCTCGTCTGGTCCGGCCCGCAGTCGCACCAGTCTGTCAGGCTGTTCCGCGACTGGACGGACAAGCTGACTGTCTTCGCCGATGGTCATGACATTGCGCCCGATATCCAGGCCGATCTGGCGCGCCGCAACCTACCTGTCGTCGATGGCCGGATCGTCGAGATCGCCCATCACAACGGCCATATCGCCACCGTCAATCTCGATACCGGCCGCAATGTCGCGGTCGACATCCTGTTCGCCCATCCGCGCAACAGGCCGTCCGCAAGCCTGCATGAATCGCTGGGCCTCGCCACGGTCGATACGCCCACCGGCGTCGTCCTCGAGGTCGACGAACGCCGCCAAACCAGCATGCCCGGCGTCTACGCCGCCGGCGACCTCGCCACGCCCTTCTTGCCCTCGGTCACCCAGGCATCATCGCAGGGCGCGATGGCGGGTATCTTCGCCCAGCAGTCGATGCTGGCTTGAGAGCACGGACTCCCTTCTCCCGTTGCGTCGTCGTTGTCGAAAAGGTCGGCGTAGATCGGCGCGGTGAAGGACGGATCGTCGAGTTTGACGGAATGGCAGGAGCGGTTGTCCTTCGAGGTCCGGCGCCAGGCGGCACCGGTCTCGACCCTTGAGACGATCACACGCAGGTCTTGCGCCTTATCGCAGGTGGAGGCAGGTTTGTTCGAGACGATACGCACCTTGGCGTCGGTTCGGCTCCCCCTTGCCTCGAACAAGGGGTAGCTGGTTAAGAACGAATCAGAGCAAGGAGATGACATGACAGAGCAAAATGCCTATCAGGTGGCCGACTGGAATGGTCAAAGCGGAGAGCGCTGGGTCGCCAACCAGGCCCGGCTCGACGCAATGGTGTCGGTGTTCGGCCAGGCCGCGATAGAAGCCACCGCACCCATGACGGGCGAGCGCGTGCTGGACGTCGGCTGCGGCGCAGGCGCGTCGAGTCTGGCTCTGGCCGCCTGCGTCGGCGCGGGGGGCCAGGTGCTCGGCGTGGACATATCCGAACCGCTGATCAGCCGGGCGCGCGCGCTTGCGCCACCGGATACGCCGGTCCTGTTCCAGGTGGCCGACGCCAGCGGCGCAGAGCTGCCCGAGGGCGCGTTCGACATCCTGTTCTCGCGTTTCGGGGTGATGTTCTTCGACGATCCGACAGCGGCGTTCGCCCATATGCGACGCGCGCTGCGGCCGGGCGGACGGGTCGCTTTCGTCTGCTGGCGCAGCGCGGCCGAGAACGATTGGGTGCGCCTGCCAATGGGCGCGCTCAAGGGCATCCTCGCGCCGAGCGCGCCGCCCGATCCCGAAGCGCCCGGCCCATTTTCGTTCGGCGACCGGGGGCGGGTGTCGCGCATCCTGACGGCAGCCGGCTTCGCCGACATCGCTATCGCGCCCTTCGATGCTTCCGTCCCGTTCGGCGAGGGCGGGACGCGGGACGCTGCGATCGACGACGCGGTGAAGATGACGCTCGAGGTCGGCCCACTATCGCGCGCGCTCGCTGATCAGCCCGACGACATCCGCGCCCGCGCGTCGGCCGCGGTTCGCGCCGCCTTCGCGGGCCTCCCCGGCGAGCGGTCGGTGATGATCGACGGCGCGGCGTGGATCGTCATGGCACGCAATCCGGCACGCTGACAAGGATTAACAGGGGAGACGCCCCCGCTCGGTAGAGCTGGGCGTCGTTGGCCGCTCAGATTGATGTCCCTTCTGGCCGATGAACGAGCGCTCGCCTTGTGACAATCAGATGGCCGGTTGCGAGGCAGAGCCGACGCCTGAGCGGCCTGCCGGCGGCGAATGTGACCGGCAGTTTGTGGCCGAATACTGCCCAATTTGCCGTCAATTCATGAAGCAGTCGATCGAAGAACCTCCCCCGAAGAGGGCACCGATCGCGGTCGAGTTCCGCGCTCGC